>JAYENL010000283.1:0-4424 GCA_034722055.1 Armatimonadota bacterium | reverse complement strand
GGGGACGGACACTTGCCGCACCGGGTCATCGTCGGTGTGGCCGCAGTCGTGGAGGTACGTCCAGAAGCTCCGTAGCCCGTAGAGCCTCCGTGCGACGGTGGCCTTGGAAAGCCCCCTGCGGTGCATCGATACGACCCAGCCTCTGACCAGCGACGTGGTGACGTTCTCTACCGTGCAGTCTACCCCTTCGCTCTCCATGAAGTCAAAGAACCGTCGCAGGTCGTCACAATAGGCCTTGCTGGTGTTGGGGCTGTAGCCCCTCTCAGCCTCCAGATACAGGGTGAAATCGCGGACGAGCGTCTCCATAAGCATGGGAGTTCTGCACACACCTTTCCTGTGTGCTGCCCGCTTCGAAGACGACAACGCCCCCTCGGGACCCCGGATAGAGTGTCGGTTCCGTGGGCGTCTGTGAAGGTAGTAATGCGAAGGGAGGTTATGTGCACACCTCCAGGCGCCTCTACCGTCACATTCGGCCCGATTCCGGGTTTTGGGGTGTGTCCGTATCTCGGCTTATGACCCATTCTCCGCTTATACGCAAATCAGAGCCACTGGCAATGTGGCATTGACGGCAGGCGTCGCCGCGTCGAATCGGCTCCTCAGACTGCACCTGAGGAGGAGCACGCACCATGAGATTCGACGAGGCGGCCAAGCAGTTCCTGGCCTACTGCGATCTGGAGAGAGCCTTCAGCCCCCGTACCATCTCCGCATACGAGAGCGACCTCCGACAGTGGCGCCAGTTCCTCAGCCAAGCCTTGGACTGCGCCGAGCCCGAAGTCTCCGACGTGACCCGCTCGCTGGTCCGCGGCTTCATCGTCGGTCAGCGGGAGCGCGGCCTGACCAATGCTACCGTGGCACGACGGGTCAACTGCCTCCGCAGCTTCTGGCGCTTCCTGGAGCATGCAGAGATAGCCGCAGAGAACCCGCTGGAGGGCATTCGCCTTCCGCGGACACGGTCGAAGCTGCCGACATACCTGACAGACCAGGAGATGCGGCGTCTGCTCGACGCCGCCGGCCAGACACACTACGCGAACCTCGCGGCCAGGGACAGGGCGGTCTTCGGGACGTTCCTCTTCGCCGGCCTGCGCCGCACTGAGCTTCTGAAGCTGCGCACCAGCGATGTGAACTGGGAGGATGACGTCCTGACCGTGCGGCATGGGAAGGGCGGGAAGATGAGGGTGATCCCAATCGCCTCTCCGCTACAGGAGTTGCTCGAATGCTGGCTGCGGGAGAGGCCGGAGTGCGAGCACCAGTCATTCTTCGTCAATCGAGAGGGAGAGCCGCTGGGGCGGCACGCGGTGCAGGTGGCATTCAGGCGCGCTAAGCGCATCGCTGGCATCGACCGCGACGGCGTCACGATCCACACCTTACGCCACAGCTTTGCCTCTGCGCTCCTGCGAGGTGGGGCAAGCCTGGTGGAGATTCAGCAGCTCATGGGGCACGCCAGCCTTGAGACGACCTCGATCTACCTCCACGTGACCGGCGTGGAGCTCAGAGAGGCAGTGGCCGCACATAGTCTGCTAGCCGAGGCGAGAACGTAGCTTGTCCAGCAATGGCCGCCGAAACAGTACCAGAGCTGTGAGCCCCGGTAGTGGAGGTTCAGGCCTCCCGGCACTTGATGTCTGCCTGAGGAGGCAGATGACACTCCCCTCCACAACGCTATGCGTGCAGCGCTTGACCCGGATCTCTTGCCACAGCGGTCTGGGGTCGACGCGGGGCGGGGCCAGAGGGTGCAGTTGTCCCATATAGACTCGGTCTGTCAGGCGCTTGTAGACGATACGGACCCGACAGGGCTGCGGACCATTCAATCCGGGACGTCCGCCCGCCGAGCCTGGCCGAAGCCGTAAGAGGTCTTCGCACCAATGCCGACGTAGCGAGCGAGGTCCAGTAGTACGGAGAGGTTCCGGACAAGATCACAGTTGGCCCCAGCAGATACGGCCAAATGAAGCCTACCTATTACACCGCGGTGGTCTGCATGAGCTGTGTGTTCGACCGTGCGGACGTTGAGCGACTCAATCACTACCGAACGAGAGATGGCCTCGACAGCGTCATCCGAACTCAATGATAGAGACGGTGCGCCGTCCTGCGCCAAGCTCTCCCAGACCTCCAGCAATCCCCGAAAGATCAACGCGGGGTCGGGCAGCACCGACTCCCCCACGTTCAGCCTCAGAAACATGGGTGAGAGTAGCTCCAACCCCATGAGCGGCGCCGGTCCGCTCCGGCCGACGAGACTCGCAAGATCCAGACCGTCATAGTCTTCCTCAGGAGCCCAGCCCGTGATCTCCCAGTATGTCTGGCCCAGACGGATCTTCGCGCCGGGCCTGAGCCTAGTTCGCAGACCCTCGCTGACGCTTGTCATGGCACTCCCCAGGCGGGCTCGGTACAGCCCGCCAGTGCACTGGTTTCCGTCCCGCAGAGGACGACCGCTGGGGAGGCGCAGGGGGCCGATGCAGAAACCGCGCCGCGTGTCAGGCGCGTGCGCTTCGTCGTGCGCGTCTCCGATAAGGCCCATGACAGCGGCGTGAAGATGTACGCTGGGCGCGCCCCGGTAACGGGCCTCGCTGAGCGGCCGTAAGAGAAGCTCTCCGCAGATCAGCATTCCCGTTGGCAAGCAGCAGGCCGTTGCGCGGACCGCGTGGCAGCACGTTTCGCTGGGAGCCTGGACGGCATTCGCAGTCTGCGAATAGGCCGGGCCCGCTTTGTATGCCTTCCTCCACTGGATAGCTCAGGGCCAGGGAACCGCGCGCCATCCGCGCTTGCGAAGACCTGTGAACTTCACCGTGCCCTTCCTCCGGTCCCTGCCCGCATAGACGGTCATAGTCTCAGTCCGGTCACTGAGGAAGATGGGGATTGCACCATGGTGCTCGGCTGGTTCGCCCCCGGGAAGTAGCTGGCGCTGCTTCCAGACATTCTCGGCCACCTCGCAGTTCAGGACGAGGTGGTGCTCGCCGCTGATGAAGCGGGCGGGGAGCCAGGCGACGACGGGCACGAACGGGCGCTTCGGGATGGACGTCCGGACTACCTTGAACATGAGCGGTGAGGCACGCCGTCCTGAGCTGTACCCACCAGTCTCGTCATCATCGCCCCGGCCGAGCGCCACCTCAACATTGAGCTTCCTGTGACTGCCGGAGCTGAACTGATAGTTGTGTGGAAGGCCGAAAGCCGACCCCTCCGTGAGTGTGCCCTTCTCCGGTTCGGGTGGTTCGCTGCGGTAACCTTCCATGAGGTCGAAATCTCTGCCGACCGGCGCACCCGTTCGGCTGTGGTTGTGCTCGGCTCCAAGGTGCCGGCGCAGCGTCCGGTACGGTTTGATGATCGCCTTGAGGGCCTCCTCCCACGATACCTGGGAAGGACCGACGAGGATCATGCTCCTGGTGTTCAGCGCAGTGTAGTCGGGCAGGTCGGCCACCGGCTCAGGGCACAGCACGTGCAAGGCGTCCGCCAGCTTTCCCACGACGTCCTCGCGGGACCTGCATGCGCGGAGACAAGGGAGGTCGTCAATGGGTTCGGTGAGCTGTAGGGAGCCCCAGCCTCTCCTTGACCGCATGCCGAATCCCCCGAGCGTTGAGAGCAGCCATGCCGCGTGCGCGACCTCGCGCAGTGCCTCACAGCGGTCTCTGACCACGGGACCCATCATCAGGCGAAAGGAGAGGTGTTGCGACGGCATCATCCGCGCGACCTGCGTGACCTGCGCGCGTCTGTCACGGTCCCAACTGACGGCGCCATAGGCGCTATACCAGTGCCATTCGTGTTGCCCTGGCACTACTTGCCCACGCGGCTCGACAGCGCCTGTCGGCCCTGACTGGAGGGGCACGACCACCAATCCCTGGCCGGTCCCAGTAGAGCCGAAGATACGCGCTTCACGCTCAGCAAGCTCCGGGAGGGGAAGTGCAGCGTGAAGCGCCCGCCACCAGAAGCGCAACAGGCCCTTGAGGGTCGGCGGTCGGAGGCCATCAGTGTGGCCCGGGACTGCGCTTCCGGCGTAGGCGGGTGTAACCAGTTCGAAGGTCACGTCGATCCCCGCTGAAGACACAAAGTCCCCCTCACTTGCGAATGTCGTGCCCGTGTTTCCGGGCCCCCCCCAGCCACCCGGCAGGCGGTCGCGCTCGCGAAAGGCGTCTGGTTCTGAGCCCGTGTTTCCGGGACCCCCCAGCAACAGTACAAGCCCAACTCTTTGGGATAAGGGAATCGTTCTGAGCCCGTGTTTCCGGGACCCCCCAGCAACTGTCTCTTGGCAACGAAACGGTAGAGCAGTACTGTTCTGAGCCCGTGTTTCCGGGACCCCCCAGCAACAGAGCGGCGACCTGACCGAGCAGCTATCAATACTGTTCTGAGCCCGTGTTTCCGGGACCCCCCAGCAACCGCCTCGGCCACGTCGTTTATCCCAAGGGCTTCCGTTCTGAGCCCGTGTTTCCGGGACCCCCCAG
>JAYENL010000282.1:0-4437 GCA_034722055.1 Armatimonadota bacterium | reverse complement strand
CCGACTACCGGACGCCGGACCAGATCGATGACGGACTGCAGGCAGGACTGCGATATCTGAACGCCAGTCCCACGCCCTACACCTGGACCAAAATATAGCGATACTTCTGTGTGGAGCCACTAGCGCGTGCCGGGCGTGTCCTAGCGCCTCGTCCAGTTCCCCCATGAGCAGCGCCCGAAGGGCGCAGTGGGCGACGACGATGCACTGCCCCTGCACTTCGCCATGGCCCTCGAAGCTCTCCCATGCGAGATTGAGCTCATCCGCGGCTTCATCCCACCGCGCGTTGTGCGCCAGCAAGCAGCCCAGCTCCGCGTGCCCGGTAGCCTCGTTGAAAGCATCTCCCTGCTCGTCGCAGAGGTGAATCTGGCGCCGAATGTCGGCCTCGGTCTTTGCCAGCTCGCCCAGCTTGCGCTGCTCTTCGGCGAGGTTGGCGAGGCTGATAGCGAGGTTGACATTGTCCTCGGAAGCTCTGTGTATGACGGCACTAGCCTCCAACAGCACGACCGCCTCTCGCGTCTGGCCGCACCTCGTGTAAGAGACCGCCAGCGCGTTCAGTGTCCATGCCTGGGCGCTCTGGTCGCTCAGACGCGGTGCCTCGCGCGTCTCCGGGAACAGCTCACGCAGCATCTCGATGGAGGTGCTGTACGCGGCGAGCTGGTAGTAGAGCTGGTCGTGTAGGCGGTTATACAAGAGTTTGAATGCGTCATGATAGCGCCCTGCGCGCACGGTGTGGTGATACAGCTCGATGGTCGGTGCCAGGTCGTCCACGCTTTCTATCGTGTCCGGCTTCGGTCTGGCGTCGAAGTAGTCCCGCGCCTTTTCGTGTACGCCCTCCGGATCGCTGAGGCGGTCGTATGCGTACTGCCGCACGATGGGGTGCAGGTCGAACTCGTCGTCCTCCCACATGAGCAGGCCGCGCTGTTCGAGTTCGTGGAGCGCCGCCTCCAGCGCACTCTCGTTTTCGAACTCGCTGATGGCGAGAAGCGCGTCGTAGTCCACCCTTCCGCGGAAGGCCGCGATGCGGCTCAGCAGGTCGCCTGTCGGCGCATCGAGCGAGTCGTACGCGACTCGCAGGATCGGGGTCTGCGCGTGTGCCCCCTTGAGTTCGGGCAGCACCTCGTCGAGGTGCCGCCTCGCGGCCTGCACATCGCCTCGCAAGCGATAGTCCCGCGCGATAAAGCCAGCCAGCACCCGCAGCGCCAGCGGGTGATAGTCCCAGGGCTCGCAGACGGCCTCGATCTCCGCCCGCATCCCCTCAATGCCCCACGCGCGGAAGAATACCACCGCGTCCGCGGGCTGCAGGCCCTCCAAGCTCTCGCGATGGAATCCGGCCATTCCGTCAAGCTCCCGGGGGAAGAGCCGCGAGGTGATAAGCACCCGCCCTGCCAGCGGAAGCGACGCCACCCCACGCAGCAACTGCGCCGCTCGCAGGTCGATGCAGGAACGCGCGTCCTCGTCGGCTCTTTCGGCGAGCGCGTCACCGGCGTAGGCTGCGTTCATGTTGTGGTATGCGCGCAGCTCCCTCTCGAAGCCGTCCAGCACGAGCAGCACCCGGCGTTCCTGCAGCAGGCTGAGCAGACACTGCACCTTCTCGTGGCCGGACCGGATGCTCTCGGGATCGATCTCCCCGCCGCCGACGTAGCGCACCGCCTCGTCCAGGAAGGCCTCGAAGCCCGCCTGAGCCTCGTAGAATGACCACCACAGCACGCCGTCAGGTCGCGCGTCCTCAGGCACTGCACATGCCTGGGCCAAATCGGCCGGATCATCGGCCAGCCCCGGCACCGGCAGCCCGCAGACATCGCGCAGCGTCCAGACCCACGTCAGCGCGGACTTCCCCATCCCGCCGATGGCAGTCAATGCGAAGACATCGTCGGCGCCCTCGGTCAGCCACTGCGTGAGCATCTCCCGCTCCCGCACGCGCCCGGTGAAGTGCTGCTGCAGGGGATAGGGGTGGGCGAAATGCGGCTGGGGTGGGAGGGGCAAGAGAGCACCGTGCAGGGAAGAACCGGTCGGTCCCTCCTTCCGTATCGCGGCCACGACGCGCTCGAACTGCGCCTCCCAGTGCTCGTGCTGCCGGAAGTCGACGCAGGTGAGGGCACGCAGCCGCAATGGCAGCTCACAATCCTCCAGCATGACGGGAACGAGACCACGTCGCACATCGCGCGTGAGCGTCAGTATCTCCTCAAACCTGGCCCACTCGCTGTCGACCCAACTCGGAGTGAAGACGGGGAGTGTGCGGCGGCTGGACTCAACCGCCCATTCCATGTTCTCGATGCTCGACACTCCGACGCGGAAGTCCCGGAAGTCAATGCAGACCCGGAACTGCTTA
This sequence comes from Armatimonadota bacterium, assembly GCA_034722055.1. GTDB lineage: Bacteria > Armatimonadota > Zipacnadia > Zipacnadales > UBA5352 > JAYENL01. Next base: position 2,108 of record JAYENL010000282.1, on the reverse strand, counting down.
TCCAGGCGCGGCAGCAGCCACTTGCGGACCCACTCCTTGTCCTGGTGGCTGTACGAGATGAAGACGTCGTACTCGAATGTCTCGTCCGTCATGTCGTGTCCCCCTTGCCGCGTCGCCGCAACGCACGCGCCAGTTACCTCCCCAGGTTCGCTCGCCTGGACAGTAGACCTCTTGACCCGCGGCGCTCCATGCACGGCACGCGTCCGGCCTCAGGCCCTCGTGATGAGTGGAGGACATGTCCAGCACAGAGCGCTTCGTGGTACGTCCCAGGCCAGTACCAGCCGATGCCCACCCAGAAGGGCGAGGCGGCTACAGGATGCCCGTCGAGGCCGGTTTGTGTCCGTAGTCGTCAGTCGCGAGAAGTTCCGGCGGCTCCCGGGCACCGTAACCCCGCTCAGCAGCCACAGTCAATCAAGGCCTGGGATCCGGCCTTGGGGAGGATTGCAGTCCAGCTTCCGGGAAGAAAGAGACATAGCCTGAAGTCCAGTCCAACGCGCACATGAATGGGGGCATTGGCAAGTGGACTGGCTGCAGCGGATTGAAGTTTCCCGCGTGCTTTTCTCCCTCGAGTGCCGGGAACCGGGTCAGTTACCCGCGTACAAGGGCTCGATGCTCCGGGGGGCCACGATGCGTGGAGTGCGCGAACTGGCCTGCGCGTTTCCCGACCTGGCCTGCTCACAGTGTCGGCTCCGCACCAGTTGCGTGTACAGCCACATATTCGAGACGCCGATCGAAGTGATGCGTCAGGACTTCGACGGCAGCCACGCCCCTCACCCCTACGTCTTTGAGCCCCCGTTGGATGGCAAGCAGGACTACATCCCCGGCGACCCCCTGGACTTCTCACTGCTTCTCGTCGGAGACACTGTGCAGAAGCTCCCCTTCCTCGTCTGTGCGGTCGAGCAGTTCGAGAGATATGGCCTGGGCGGCTCCAGGCTGTCTTTCCGCCTGCGCAGCGTGTCCGATGAACAGGGCGGGAGCCTACTGGAATCCACGCAGGGAGATGTGCTTCCTCCGCGACCCCTCGATCTCAATAGCCGCCTCAAAGACCTCTTGGCCGGCGATGCTCTGGGGATGCGCTTCGTCACCCCGCTGCGGATACAGCATCAAGGGAGCATTGCCCGGAACCTCGATTTCGGTCTTCTGATTCGGAACCTCTTGCGCCGGATATCCCTGCTCGCCTCGGCCTACGGACAGCCGGCCGAAGACTATGACTACGGCTCGGCCATTGAGCGGGCCAGCAGGGCGGAAGTCACCGCCAGTGACCTCCGGTGGGTGGACCTGCAGCGCTACTCCAATCGTCAAGGCCGGCGCATGGACTACGGCGGTCTGGTCGGCACGATGATTGTTGACGACCACTGGCGGGAGTTCGCGGAGCTTCTCGTGCTGGGCGAGGCGGTGCACGTCGGCAAGAACACCAGCTTCGGGCTGGGTCAGTACCAGCTACTGACAGGAGAGGAAGCTATCAGTGACTGAGCTCCAGCAGCTTACGATGGCGGCTCTGCTGCATGACGTGGGCAAGGTGCTGCAGCGGGCCGAGTACGAGTATGGCCCTGAAGCGGAGAGCATGCAGGAACAGCTCTGCCCGCAGCGCCACGGCTACTCCTCGCACCGGCACGTGTTGCACACGTTCGACTGCGTCCTCAAGCAGTGCAGCTTCCTGGGCGGCGACGCTGAGAGGGTCGCCGGCGTGGCCGCGCACCATCACAAGCCGCGCTCGGACGAGCCCCTCGATGACCTTCTCTCGCGCGCCGACAGGCTGTCGGCAGCCATGGATCGCGCCGGCGCGACTGAAGGGCCTGCCGGCGCCCGCGATGCCTACAAGCGTGTGCGCCTGCGGACCGTCTTCAGCCAAGTCGCCCTCTCGCAACAGCGGGTGGATGAGCAGGAGCATTGGTACTATCACCTTCAGCCCCTGGGCCTGCCAGCCAGCACCTACTTCCCCTCGCCCGGCGACGCCCTTGAGCCGCCGCTGGGGGAGTTGCTGGTCACGCAATACGGCGCGCTGGCGGAGGGACTTGTGGAGGCCTTGCGGGCCCTCCCCGAATGTGGCTTCTCTGTCCTGGTGGACAGGCTCCTGAGGATCCTGGAGCGGTATACCTGGTGTGTGC
>JAYENL010000281.1:0-59209 GCA_034722055.1 Armatimonadota bacterium | reverse complement strand
GTCACCTCGCGGATGCGACGGTACAGCTCCTCGTAGTGGTAGTCCTGGTCGCAGCCGAGGTGCTCCCAGTCGATCAGGTTCTGCCCGCCGCCTCCACCGTCGAGGTAGAAGTAGTCGCCGCCGAAGTCCTCCATCACGTCCGCAAACTGCCCGATCAGCTCATCCATGCTCGCCTCGATGCCCAGGCGCCGGGCGTGATTGAGCACCATGTTGGAGTAGGCGTTGAAGACCTGGCCGCTGCGGTCCGTGGTGATGAACCACTCCGGGTGCTGCTGATAGACCTGCGAGCGGGGGTGGACGGCCCACGCCCAGGTGTAGACGCCCAGCTTCACCCGCGGCGAGCGCGCGTGGCACTCGGCGATGAAGTCCTTCAGCCACTGGGTATCGATCTTCGCCCCCTGCCCGCTCTCCACCACGCCCTCAGTGAACCACTCGCCCCACACGCCGTGGATGTGTGTGAGGTTCCACAGGTTCCCGGTCTCCACCAGCGCCAGGCTGCGCTCGATGCTCATCAGCGCCGGCCCCAGGTCCTCGGTGATGGAGTACTGGCTGATGTTACTGCTGGTCTTCAGGTCCAGGTGCCACCGCGGGCGGGCGACGGAGTCGAACGCCGCCGCGGTCTCCGGCAGGCTCCGCCACATGCGGTAGAAGTCGATCTGCCGACCGTCGTAGAGCGCAAGCTGCACCTCCGTGGACTGCTCCCGGTCGGGCGCGAGGTGCAGCGTGGCCACGCCGAACTCCCAGCCGTTGGGCAGATAGATCGGCGGGTGATTCTCGCGCTCGTGCCAGCGGGAGGTCAGCGGCCGGCACCAGCGATCGTTGACCTGGTGGCGGAAGTGCCCCACACCCCAGCCCAGGTCGTAGCGGTGCAGCAGCACCACCTTGGCGTTGCGGGCGCCCAGGGCGCTGATCTGCCGCGGCATGGTCACCTCGTCGGCGAACAGCCGCGCGCCCAGGCCGCGGTCGCAGCCCATGTACACGCCGCCGCGGCGGAACTCTTCGACGGCGATCCCGCCCGTCTGATGGGTGAGGAAGCGATCCTCCGCCTCCCCGGTGTTAGTCCAGGCCACGCGCTTGATCAGCCGCCGGCCGTCTGGGCTGATCGAGTAGGTCTTCTCGATCTCGATCTCCGGCAGCTGAGGATTGCGGCACCGCAGGCGGAGCATCCTGTCGTCGCGGTCGAGGACCTGGGTGATCTCGTCGGCGTACTCGTCGGTCTCCGTGTCGCCCTCGCGCGTGTAGAGGTAGTAGCCGTCGCTGAGCCGCTCGATGCACTTCGCTCCGTGCGCCCGACACCAGACGCCGCCCACCAGCCCGTGCCGCTTGTCGATGGCGAAGCGCGCCTGCTCGCTTTGCAGGTACCAGTAGTGCTCATCCTCGCGCCCGGCGTCACTGGTCTCGGGCATCGGCGGGCCGGTGTCGTAGGCGGCGGCTGCCGCAGCCTGGCGATCCTCCTCGGTGGGCTCGCGCCCGTACAGCTCCACCTCCGCCAGCTCCACGTCCTGATCCGCCGCCGGGCGGTTGAGGATCAGCTTCACGTAGCGGGCCACGCCGCGCACCTGGCCCTCGATGGCGTGCTCGGCCTCCGCCCGGCCGGAGTCCTCGTTGCTCAGCATCGCCAGCGTCCGCCACTGCTCCCCGTCGGAGCTTCCCTGCACCTCGGCCGATGCGATGTTCACCGCCGGCGACGAGATCGCCCGCAGCACCGCCCGGGTGATGAAGCGCTCCTCGCCCAGGTCGAAGACGATCTCCGGGCTCTCCCCCAGCATCCGCCAGAAGGCCTGCTCCCCGCGCGGATTCACCTCACCGTCGGTGAGGATCGTCCGGGCCTCGTCACCCCGGTTGGGCGCATTGACGTACTCGTAGCTTTCGATCTCGAGCTTGTGGCTCTCCTCCAGGTTGGTCTGCTCCACGTCGGCGACGATCAGGTGCGCGTTGCCGACGCCGAAGCCCATGCGACCGCTGAGGATCGGGAAGAGCCCGTCATCGGTGGCTGAGAGGTGCAGCTCATCGTGGAGACCGCTTTGCGGTCTCAGATACACCTCGATCCTGCGCCCGCGGACCTCCGCTCGCAGCGTCATCCACTCATTCAGCGGCGTGGCCTTCGGCCGCACGGCCTCGATCCTCTCCGGGAATGCCTTGTCGAGCTTGCCGCCCACCACCTTCTGCATGTACAGGCTGCGGAACTTCGGCCGCAGGTAGATCCAGTAGCAGTCGCGCTCGCTCCACACCTGCCCGTTCCAGCGCACGAAGAGGCTGAAGCCGGAGTACTTGTCATCGGCGCGCAGGAACTTCACCCGCGCGGTGACGGCGAAGTCGTGCATGCCTTCGCCGCCGAACCAGTTCACGTGGCCGCCGTCGGGGGTGTCGATCTCCAGCGCGCCCTCCGGCGTCCGCCGCACCACGTCATCGGCGTCACAGGCGTGTTCGAGCGCGAGCGTCCACTCCTTCTGCCAGTCCTCGCCGAAGGGAGCGGCCCCAGCCCCAAGTGGGAGCAGCACCGCCAGCACGACAGCCACGCAGATCATGCGCATCGTCACAGTGGCTCACCTCGGTAGCGGCTTGCGAAGCCCGGGAGCGGCGCTACTGCTCCGGGCTCCATGCGAAGCTGGTCTGCAGTGTCCGGCCTGACAGCACGTCGCGCGCGGTCACGGTCCACTCGCCCGGCGGGTCATTAAGCGCCAGCGGAATGCGCACGTCCGCCACCCCGTTGCGTGCGAGGACGTTGCGACTGTAGGCCGGCCGGGCGCGGCCCTCCGGGTCACTGACGCTGATGTGCAGCACATGGTCGCCGACCTCGGCGTCCGCCTGCACCGTCAGCCGCATCTCGTTGGCCGCGCCCGCGACCTGTATCCCCGTCACCTGGTAGGGCAGCAGCGCCCACGCGCCGGCCTCGCCGGGCGCGAGCGTCGCCTCGAAGGAGTCCGTGCGTCCCAGGCTCGTGCGACCACGCATGTCGTAGACGTGGGCCTCGCGATCCAGCCTCACGGTGCAGGTCTGCGGCTCCTCGGCGAGCCGGTGATCGCGGATCAGGCCCACGATCTCCGCCTCGCCCAGCTCGTACCGCGCGCACTCCCAGGCCCGGGCGGGATTCTCCGGGTCGCCACTGTCCACGATCACGCGGCGCTCGACGCCCGCCTCCCCCAGCAGCTCCCCGACCATCTCCACCGCAACCGGGTCGTACTTCGGCAGCAGGCAGTTGAAGTAGATGGTCCGCCCCTCCCCCACCTCGCGGAAGATGACCGCCGGCGAGCCGTCGGCGTAGAAGGCGTCCGACTGCGCTCCCCCTATCGGCTCGATCATCTCCCGCGCCGAGGTCTCAAAGCTGGCCCCGCCGGGCCCCGTCAGCTCCGCCAGCTCATAGACCGCCCCCGGCTGCGTCCGCGCCACGCCCATCAGCCGCTCCAGCAAGTCCCCGTCGCGAGGGCTCCCGTGCTCGTCGGTGACCGCCAGGCGCATGTCGGCGACCAGCGTCCCGCCGTCCTCGACCCACTCCATCAGCGCATCGGCAAGCTCGTCGGAGATGGCACAGGTAAAGGGCAGGAAGAGCACCGTGTAGCGGCTCAGCTCACCCTCCAGGACCTGCTGCGGCGCAACGTAGTTGTACGTGAGCTGCAGCTCCTGCAGGGCCAGGCGGAAGTAGAACGCGGACTTGAAGTAGCTCCCATAGGAGTCATCGACCTCCGTCTCCGGGGGCACCGGCTGCGTCCACTCGGACTCGCACCACGCCACCAGCATGCTCGGGTGCGACCACAGGATGGCGACCTGCGGATCCGCGCGCCGGCCCTCCAGCAGCGCCTTGCCCACGCCCTCGCGCAGGTCGCGGATGGTGTCGGCGACGTCGCGCGAGTAGGGCGTGAAGGCCTGCGTGGGATAGACCAGCGCCCAGGACTTGCCCCGTTCGGGCGAGACGGCGTTCGTCGCGAAGTAGGTGGTGCCGCCGCTGTCGTGGAAGGCCAGCCACCACGGCTCGTAGGTGACCGCCTCGTGGCTGTGGTTGTAGCCGATCCAGCCGTAGTTGGGGAAGTCCTCGCCGGTGCGGCCCTGCAGGAAGCTCCGCCACAGCTCGAAGACGGCCTTGTGGGCGGTGCCCTTGATGGCCTCGGAGTACTCCTGCGCCCACTCGAAGCCGGTCTGAGTGCACAGCTTCCAGTAGTCGTTGCCGTTGGTGGGCATGGCGCCGAAGGTGTTGGTGTGCCCCACCCGGATGCCAGGCCAGCCCTCCTCGTAGGCGGCCGTGATCCGCCGCATCCCATCCACCCACACATCGGTCATGAAGGTGCGGAAGTCCACGAAGGGCGCGAAGTTGCCGGTCCCGCGCACGTCCTCGGTGGTGGCGCCGGTGATCTCGTCGAAGTCCCCGTAGTCCGTCCCCCACTGCGCGTTGAGCGCGCCGATGTCGCCGTAGAGGTCGCGCAGCCACTCCCGGTAGCGCGCCTGGCACCACTGACTGAAGCAGACCTCGCGGCGCTCGTGGCGGCTGGTGAGCGTGGCCTCATCATGCACGTTCACCGCGAAGATTCCCAGGTGGCGGCTCTCGCGCGCCTCCTCGGCCGCCTCGGTGGTGTACTGCTCGATGACCTCCGGGTTGCTCAGGCAGGGCACGCGCGCGCCGTCCTCGACCGTGGCGCGACTCGTGAACGGCCGACCGGCGTGCGAGTGAATGCCCGGGATCAACGGGGTCTCAGCCGTCGCGTACGCCCAGCTTCCGAACTTCCCATTGAGCCCCAGCTCCATCAGCATCGCGGAGTACTGCTGGCTGACGACCGGGTTCGTGAAGCCGTCGCCCCAGGTGCTCACGTGCCAGTCCCGCAGCGGCGCCTCGTTACCGATGGCCGGGAAGTAGACGTCCGTCCACGCGGAGTCGATCTCCCGGCCGTCCAGCATGAGCTTGACGAAGAGCTTGTGGCCGGCGGTGAGCAGCCACTGCCTGGGTGGCTCCAGCCCCAACTGGCGCGCGCCCGCCGCCTCCGCGTTTGCCGCGGCCACGACCCGGCCCCAGCCGTCCACCAGACGGACCTCGAGCGTCGCACGCTGCGGCGGCTCCGGCTCGCATCCCACGGTCACCACAACCGCCTCTCCCGGCTCGTAGACCTCCTGGTCGAGCTCAATGGCGGTGATCTCCGACGTCTGAGGCCTGTCAACCGCGACGCCGCCCCAGTGCAGGGCCCCACCGTCGCCGTCACGGACCACGGCGTCGGCGATCACGTTGCCCTCCGGCGCACCAGGAGGAATGTCGAGCTGAACCGGTCCATCAACTGCTGCCGCCCCCGTGGGGTAGGAGAGGTCGTCTTCGCCCCAGCGCAGCTCGCGGGTGTGCCGCACGGTGACGTCAACCGTCGATCCCTCCGGCGCGCCGGCCACCACAACGCCGGCCTCATCCGCCGCCAGTGACAGCGATGCCCCCAAGTCCCCCCGCGCGGCGTAGTGGATCGCGCGGGCGACGAAGGCGTACCAGTACTCCCAGTAGCGCATCTCCCGGCTCATGTAGGCCTCGTGGCTGGTCTCCACCGGCTGGACGCCCCACACGCGCGAGACATCCGTCGGGAAGCTCAGCCACACCACGCGCCCCTCGCCGATCCGCCCCACGCGCACCTCGTTGAGGATATGCGCGGGCATGTACTCCCACGGGAGCTCGCGCATCAGGTAGTGGTCGGCATCGACGACCTCCAGCGCTTCCCTCTCGCAGTAGTTGCCCAACCGCCCGAAGCCTGAGATCACCACCAGCCCCGCGCCCGCCTCCACCTTGGCGCGGATCTCCTCCTCCAAGCGCTCATCCAGCTTGCTGGCGATGACGTAGACCTCGTAGCCGTCCTCGTCCATGGTGCGCATTACGCGCCTGCCATCGGGCGAGCACAGGGAGTCGCCTGTGTACCCGCCTTCGATGATGTCGTAGTCCATCTCGAAGCGCTGCGCCAGCTCCACGACCTCGCGCACGGTGCGGTAGACGTAGATCGAGAACAGGGCGCGCACGGGTCCGCCCGCCAGGGGCGTGGCCCACTTCGTGTGCTCTCGCACCACGGGCTCCTCATCGGGCGTGTCGCGCTCGCCGAAGTCGAAGCTGTTCAGATACACGCGAGTGGGCTCGCCCTTCGTCAGCGACACCCAGTCATAGGCCACCTCGCCCTCCTTGGCCACGTTGTAGATGTAGAGCCTCGCGACCGGATTCGGCGCGGTGAACGCCCGGCCGAACTCAGCGTACTCCTCGTCCACCGCCACCTTCCACATCAGAGGCATCTCTCGCACCGGCTGCTCCTCGCCGTGCACGATCAGTGCCCCCGCCAGGCCCGGTCCGGTTCCGCGCGCCCGGAAGCTGACGGTGTAGGTCTCGCCCGGCTCCAGCTCGATGTCCTGCGTCGCCAGCACATAGGTGTCGCCGACCGAGGCCAGCTCGTAGTTGCCGCCCATGAACACGCTCTCCCGCCGCACGGCCCGGTCGGTGCTGGTGTCCCAGCCATCCGGGAGGCCATCCTCGTCCTCGTCGAGCTCGAATCCGGGGTTGGTCAGAAGCTGGCCCTCCCGGGGGTAGTCGGCGGCCCACAGGCCGGTCAAGGGAAGCAGAGCCAGCCCGGCCATGCAGATCAGCGGCAGAAGAGTCCTCATCGTAGTCATGTCGGACGCTCCATCGTGTGGGATGGTCGTCGCACGTCACTTCCCTGTCGGGCACGCCCCTCCCTCTTCCGGTCACAGCAGGTCCGGGGTGCAGTCAGGGCGAAGGTGCCTCTGACCCCTTCCAGCCGCGGGACGACCAGCAGAGACTCCACGTGGAGGGCTAACGATGAGCGAGGAGCTGGCCATCAACGGCGGACCAAAGACGCGCGACACTGCCGAGAATCCCTGGCCGACCATCGCGAACGCCTCCGGGCGCGACTTCGGCGAGGACGAGATGGAGCTGTTGCGCCAGGTCATCGAGTCCGGGAGCCTTGGGTATCAGTACGGCTCCATGGTCAAGCAGTTCGAGGCCGAGTTCGCGCAGCGGCACGGCTCCAGGCACGCCTGTGCGGTCAGCTCCGGCACCGCCGCGCTGCACACGGCCATGGGGGCGCTGCACCTGGAGGTCGGCGACGAGGTCATCACCTCGCCGGTCACCGACATGGGCTCGGTCATCGCCATCGTGCAGTGCAACTGCATCCCGGTCTTCGCCGATGTGGAGCCCGAGACCATGCTGCTCGATCCGGCCGGCATCGAGGAGCGCATCACCGAGCGGACCCGCGCGCTGATGGTGGTGCATCTGCTGGGCCAGCCCTGCAACATGGATGAGATCATGCGCATCGTGCAGGAGCACGACCTGTATCTGATCGAGGACTGCGCCCAGTCGCATGACGCGACGTGGGATGGCCGGGATGTGGGCACCTTCGGGCACTTCGGCTGCTTCTCCCTGCAGCAGAGCAAGCAGATTACCACCGGCGATGGAGGCATCGTGGTCTGTGATGACGACGACCTGGCTGATGAGGCCTACCGCTTCCACGACAAGTACTACGACCGCTCCGGCGAGGGCCGCAAGCCCGACCGCATCGGCATGAACTACCGCATGACCGAGCTGGTGGGGGCGGTGGCGCTGGCGCAGGTCCGCAAGCTCGACAGCATCATCGAGCGGCGCACGATGACCGCCGAGGCCCTGATGGCCGGCATCTGCGACATCGACGGCATCATCCCCGCCAGGGTCCACCCCAAGGCCACGCACACCTGGTGGCGGGTGATCTTCACCATCGATGAGGAGGTCCTGGGCATCGACGCAGCGACCTTCAGCCGGGCCATCAGCGCGGAGGGGCTGCCCTTCGGCCGCGGGGCCGCTCGGGGCGAGCCCATCTGCATGCTCCCGGCCTTCCAAAACTATGCCGCCTACGGCACCGGGGACTTCCCGTGGGAGCCGCCCTACGGCCGGAGGGTGGAGTACCGCCTGCAGGACTACCCCGGCACCAACTGGGCCATGGAGAACACCTGGACGTGCTCCTGGAACGAGGGCTACACCATGGAGGACGTCGGGGACATCCTGCGCGGCCTGCGCAAGGTCAGCGAGTGGTACACCAGCCGGGCGTGAGGGGCTATGCAGCGGCGCGGGCTCTGCGGAGGGTGGTCGCCAGCCCGGCGCCGGCGGTGACCAGCAGGTAGACCGCGCCCGTGATGACGATGATGGTGGCGCCCGCGGGGAGGTCCAGGCCGTAGCTGGCGCCCAGCCCTACGACAGTAAACAGCGCCGCCAGCACCGCCGCTACGATCATCACCTGCCACAGCGAGCGGGAGAAGCGTCCCGCCACCGCCACCGGCAGCGTCAGCAGTGCGATCACCATCACCAGCCCCACCACCATCACCAGCAGCACCACCGTCAGCGCCGTCAGGCACAGCAGCAACAGGTAGAACAGCTCCACGTTCACCCCCCGCAGGCGCGCGAACTCCTCATCGAAGCTGATGGCCAGAAGCTGCTTGTAGAAGCCCAGTCCCAGCGCCACCACCAGCGCATCCAGGCCGGCGATCAGCCACAGGTTCTGAGGGGTGACCATCAGGATGTTGCCGAACAGGTAGCTCATCAGGTTCTCGGCGTAGCCGGGCGTGCGCCAGATGAACAACACGCCCACCGCCATGCCGATGGCCCAGATGGCGCTGATGGCAGTGTCCTCGCTCTCCCGCCAGCGAATGCTCACCACGCCGATGATGGCGGCCGCGAGCACCGCCGCCACCAGCGCCCCGTACATGGGCCGCAGCCACTGCCAGCCGGCGGTCACCTGCAGGTAGCGGGCCGCTCCCAGCCCGGCCAGCACGCTGTGGGCGATGCCGCCGGCGATGTAGGTGATGCGCCGGGCGGCCACGTAGCTGCCCACCACCCCGCAGGCCACGCTGGAGAGCAGGCCGGCGGCCACCGCGTAGCGGAGGAAGGCGTGCTCGCCCAGCGCCTGCACAAACTCACTCAAAGCAGTCGCCGCCATCCGACGTCTGATCGTGCCGCACCACCCGCAGGTCGCTCCCGTACATCCCCTCCAGCAGCTCGCCGGTGATCTCGCTGATCTCCGTGGTCGGGTGGCGGCGCACCTGGCGGTTGACACACAGCACGCTCTTGACCACGTCGGAGACGAAGCCCAGGTCGTGGGTGACCAGGATCACGGTGGTGGTGGCGTTCAGCTCCTGCAACAGCCGCCAGATCTCGCGCTCGGCCGCCACATCCAGGTCCGCGGTCGGCTCGTCGAGTATCAGCATGTCCGGCTCCACCAGCAGCGCGCGGGCTATCAGCGCCCGCTGCTGCTGGCCGCCCGACATCTCAGCGAATACGTGGCGCTCCATCCCCTCCAGGCCCACGGTCGCCAGGACCTCCGAGAGCTCGGTGACGTCGCGGCCTACGAACGGACCCAGGCCACTGTCCCGGCCCAGCCGGCCCATGAGCACCACGTCGCGCACGGTGATGGGGAAGCCCCGGGGATACTGGAAGTTCTGCGGCACGTACCCCACCCGCCGGGCCATCTCCTCGGGGGAGCCGCCGAACACCCGCACGGAGCCGGCATCGGGCTCCAGCAGCCCCAGCATCAGCTTCAGCAGCGTGGTCTTGCCCCCACCGTTGGGGCCCACGATGCCCACGAAGTCCAGCTCCGGAACGGTGAAGGTCACATCCTCGAGCACTGGCGCCCCGTCATAGGAGAAGGTCACGTCGCGAAGCTCAACAGCCGGGATATCTGACATCTGCGCTCCCCGGCAGGCCTACTCTTCCGCCTGCCAGTCCCCTCCCTCCAGGTCAACGCTGTCGATGAGGCGGCGCAGCAGCTCCTCGTCCGCCTCCGACTCCTGGTAGTCGTAGGCCTCCTCGAGCTTCGCCACCAGCTCCCGGAACCGGTCGTTCTCCTTCATGACCTCGTTGAGCTTGCTCCTCGCCACCTCCGCCGAGGCCCGGAGGTCGGCCAGCTCAATGTCCAGACCCAGGATGTCGTTGAGCGCCGAGACGATCCTGAGGATGCTCGCGGGATAGGTGGGCATCTCCAGGAACGGGTAGTGGGGCACCTCCGCCACCAGGCTGCGCACCTTGATGCCGGCCGGCACAGAGTGCCAGGCCAGGGAGGTGATGACGCTCGCCGGCCCCTCGTACTCCCCGAAGCCGATCCCGTGCTGCTCCAGACCCTCCTTGAGCTCGGGCTCGGAGACGCTGGCGCTCACGCGCGGCTCCCGGGTGTGCGGGATGGGCGCCGCCACGCTGCCCACGAACCAGAGCTGTGTGATGCCCAGCTCCTCGGCGAGGCCGAAGATGCAGTCACACCACGCGCCCCACCGCAGGTGCGGCTCCTCGCCCTGGAACAGGACCAGATTCTCCTCCTCCGCCACGTAGAAGTCGTTCTCGGGATAGACCATCTCCTCGATCACGCCGTCCTTGATCTCGCAGTGCGGCCGGAAGACGGCCGCCAACTCCATGGGGTTGACAGGTGCCACCACCGCGCGGTCGTCCTCGAGGTAGACTGAGATGGGGATGCTGGAGACCGGAAAGTTGTAGACGTAGAAGTCCAGCGGATCGATCTGCGCGAATCGGGTGGCCGCGAGTCGCTCCCGCAAATAGCCGATGGTGCCCGTGGACACGTTACCGCCGTCCATCCAGCCGCTCAGGCCCATCACCATCACTGGCTCATCGACCTGGGGCAACTGCTCGATGATAAGGTCCTGCATCGCTATCCTCTCGCTCATCGCATGATCAGGCGTGCCGGCTTCCACCCGGCATCATTAGTTCCTTCAGCCTCCGCGAGCGGTTCTCCTCCCGCACATGCCCCGCCCGGCTTTCTGCTGGCGATGGCACGACTCAACGACAGTCGCCCTTCGGAGCCGCGGGGAGAGGATTCAGGCCGAACTCGGGGAAGAGCATAGGACTGAGGCCGATCGCCGGCCGCCACGAAGCTGCCGCGGGCGGCCGTCAGACGACCCGATGCAGGAGGGACCCATCGTCGAGGTGATTGCCCGTGAGGCGTCTTACGCTGGTCGCCGGCATGTCGCTGGTGCTTGGAGGCATCATGCTGCTCCTCCCGCATGACCTCCGGGCCGAGCCCTGCACGCTCTACAAGCCCGAGAACCTCGCCATCGCGCGCGAGAACATCGAGCGCCACGAGTGGGCGCGGAGCATCCTGGAGGGCTACCGGAAGCGCGTGGCCTGCGCCATGCAGCAGGACCGCGAGTGGTTCGAGGAGATGACGCCGGAGCTCACGCCCTGGCCGCCGTACGGCCAGGTCTGCCCCCAGTGTGTGGGAGAGCAGTGCTCCATGGGCGAGACCGGCGTCCTGCAGTGGAGCATCGAGGAGCCGGACCAGCTCGTCTGCAAGTACTGCGGCGCGGTCTACCCCCACCCCGACTTCGCGGAGACGGGCTCGATCACTGCACCGAGGATGGGGCAGACCTTCACCTTCTACGTGCCGCCGGAGGAGGCCGCGCACCCCGACGACACCGAGGGCGAACACGCCTACCGCTGGGCGAGCTGGCCGGTGCACGTGAGCTTCAGCGGCCTCATCCGCTACCACAAAGCGAGCTGGGTGCGTGCCCAGCCGCTGCCGCTTGCAAAGCTCTATGCCCTGACCGGCGAGGTGCAGTACGCCGAGCGCTGCGCGTGGGTGCTGGACGTGCTGGCCCGGCGCTATCCGAACTGGCTGTACCACAGCTACTACGGGACCTATGCTGACATGCCGCCGGGCGAGGCCGCGGCCTACATGGGCGAGCACAGTCCCATGGGCGTGCTGCCCGAGGGAGCGGTGGTCACCGCCTTCCCCGACAACAGCCGGTGCACCCGTCTGAAGGGCTTCTGGGGCGATGGGCGGCTGACCGCCGGCGTTGGCGGGGAGGGCTCCGCCCTCCTGGACTGGACGGTCGCCTACGACCTCATCCGCGATGCCCGCCGAGATGATGGCACGCCGGTCCTCACTGATGAGATGGATGAGCGCATCGTCAGCGACCTCATCCTGGCCGGCTGCGCCGACCTGGAGAACTACGACAACATCAACAACAAGTGCGGCCCCGGCCGGGCGCTCAGCGCAGCATGTGGAATCCTCTTCGGCCGGCCGGAGAGCGTCCGGCGCGGCCTGGAGGGCATCAACGCCCTCCTGGAACGATGCTTCCACTTCGACGGCTTCTGCAGAGAGTCGCCCTCCTACTCCAGCATGCACCTGGGGCTGATGCGGGATATCCCCGACATCCTGCAGGGCTACTCCGATCCGCCCGGCTATCAGCCAGATGACGGGGACCGCCTCCAGAACCTGCAGCCCTACGAGGACCTCGACCGCTACCGACTGGCCCTGCTCTCCATGGTGCGGATGCTGCGGCCGGACCTGACCTACCCGGTGCTCGGCGACACGCACTCGGGCAGCGGCATCTCGTCGATCTGGGTCGAGATCCTCGCCGACCACTACGGCGAGCGCTACGCGGGGCTGCTGGAAGCCGCCCAGAGGGCGCCCCTCGCTGAGAAAGGGGGCGAGTACGCTCTCTGGCACCGGCCGCCGGATCTGGCGGCGCCGGAGGGTGAGAGCTCGCTGCCCCTGCATACCGAATGGTTCCCGGGCTGGCACGTGGCGGTGCTCCGCAACGGCCACCCGCACGGGCGCAACGCCCTCTACCTCAATGGCTATGAGATGCACGGGCACCGCCACTACGATACGCTCGGGATCACCTACTTCGCGCTGGGCCGGGAGATGGCCTCAGACCGCGGCTACATCTGGGACGATCCCCGCAACGCCTGGACCAGGAGCACCTACTCGCACAACCTCGTCACCGTGGACGCGCAGAACCAGATCTCACGGGACCGCCACTCCACGTTGGAGCTGTTCGCCGCCGCCGCGGGAGTCGAGGTCGTGCAGGCCTCCGCCAACGCCTACGAGCAGTGCTCGCAGTACCGACGCACCTGCGCGCTCGTGCAGCTCCCGGGGGACGAGAGCTATGCGGTGGATATCTTCCGCGTTACCGGCGGCGACCTGCACCAGTGGTGCCTCAACTCCAACGGCGATCGATTCGGCCTCCACGGCCTGGAGCTGACGCCCCAGGACGGCAAGATATCCTGGATGGAGAACCTGCGCGTGGCACGACCGGCTGACACGTGGCACGCCACGTGGCACCACGGGGGCGTGAAGCTCGACGCCTGGATGCCCACGCCCATCGACCGGCTGATCGTGGCCGACGCCCCCGGCTGGCGCACCTACAAGGGCTACGATCTGAACGCTCCGCCGATCACGCAAGTGCTCGCCGAGCGCGCCGGCGAGGGCCTCGACAGCACCTTCACGGCCGTCCTGGCGCCCTGGGAGGGCGAAAGCTCACCGATCGGCTCCGTGCGGGAGGTGCATCCGGAGGGTGAGGAGAGCGGCGCGGTCGCCGTTGTCGTGGAGCGGGAGGGACGGACCGACTGGATCATCTCGGCCCTCGACGACCAGCCCCGCACCTACGGGCCGGTGGAGATGGCCGGCCGCTTCGGCTTCGTGTCCTTCGCTGCCGATGGTGCGGTTCGGGCTATGTACCTGCTGGAGGGCACCCGGCTGAACGCGGGCGATGAGGGCATTGAGCTGCCGCAGGCCCGCATTGAATGCGCCGTAGCCTCGGTCGATGGGCGCACTGTAGAGCTGGCTGAGCCGCTGCCGGCGGACCTGGACCTGGCCGGCGCCTACCTGATGGACGGGAGCACCGGCTGGGAGATCGAGAGCGCCCAGGGCAGGACCATCACGGTCCGCGACTACCCCGTGCAGGCGTGCCAGCGGGTGACGGTGTCGATGTCCGCGTGGCGAGGCGCCCACCAGTGAGGCGCTTGACCCTGACGCGCCGGGTGCACCACAACCGGAGGTGAGGAGGATGGCTGACAACGTGGTGATGATCAACCGCGCTCCCGTCCTGACGCTGTGGGGTGCGGTGGTGGCCGAGCGGCTGGGATGGGACTGGGAGTGCGCGCTGACGCTGGGAAAGGCCATGGCGGGCCTCAACGCCCAGTCCAAAGGACGGGCGCTGGGAATCTTCGGGCCTCCCAAGGCCACAGAGCGCGGAGGAGAGCCGAAGAAGACGGGACTCGGCGAGGACCTGTGGGTCAGCCTGTGCGGGCGCCGCGTTCCGGCGAAGTACGTCGGGGAGGACGACGTGCGCGCGTGCCTCAAGGACAAGCCTATCGAGCCCGCCAAGGTGACCAAGTACCTGGAGGGCAAGTTCGGCGAGCACCTGGAGGCGGTCACCGCGGCCATGCGCGAGCTTGCCGGCTCCTACGACGACCCCGAGGGATTCGCCGAGGCCGCCTACGACCTCTACACCCAGTTCCGCCCGGAGATCCCCAGGGGGAAGAAGGGCTGGGGCCGAAAGGGCCCGCTGGACCTGGAACTCGTCCGCTCGCTCGCGTGTCAGCCCTGACTCCCGTCCGCCCGGTGCGCCACGGACCCCGGCTCACGCTGAGGCCGGTGCCTCTCTCGGGCCGGCGAAGCGTAGCGGCGCCTGCGCGCTGGCCCGGGTCCGCTGCGCCGTACGCCCATGGCCATGAGGAATGCCCCCGGCGAGGCAGCGCATCTGCTTCGACGCCATGGTCAAGCAACCACAGAGGCGACCTACTCGACGTCGATCTTCCTGGGCTCGGTGGGCTCGGCGAGGCGCTCCATTCTCTCGATCTCCTGGTCGAGCACGGCCCGCACTGCCAGCAGCAGCTCCTTGCGGGAGTTCATCAGATGCCGCGCGACATCCGACCGTCGCAGCTCGTCCAGGCGCTCCTCCAGGCGCTCAACGCACGTTGTCAACCATCTGCGGTCCGGAGCCATCACTCGTCACCTCCGAATTGAATACAGAGCCTGCCCTCGCGCATCTCCGCGCGTTGTACCTCCCTGTCGGCCAGCACCGGGGGCAGCACCAGATTGCGCCTGATGCCGCCCACCTGCACCACCAGCTCGTCTCCGTCCTGCAGCAGATCGACGTCATCCCGCTCGGCGAAGGGCATCGCCATCGTCATAACATACGCGCCGTCCCGCTCCCGGACCTGCACCGGGCTGCCCTCCACCAGCACCTCGGCGGGCTCCAACTGCGCCGCAAGCGCCTCCGCCAGTTGCCGGAGAATCACCATCCCCACCGCCTCCTGGGGCAGGCGCTGCAGATGCGCGATGGGAAGAGGCGCGAATGCCTCCTCGATCTCCTGCAGCCGCGCCTCCTGTTGCCGGCGTATGCCGCGGCTGAAGTCGTCTCCGGCCTCACGCGGGTAGACGCGGTTGACCACCACGGCATCCACACACAGGTCGTAGAGCAGCACGGAGCCGTACAGCCGCCGGGTCTCACGTATCGCCATCTGCTCCGGCAGCGTGACCGGGCGCAGCGTCGTGGTGGCCGAATCGCTGAGCAATGTCCGGAGGCCCTCCAGCGCCCCGTAGAGGCGCTCGATCGTAGCGTAGACGCCATCCTCCGGCAGCGGCACCGGGAAGACGCGATCCGCCAGCGGCTTCATGGTGCGCACCGCAGCGCGCTCGATCTTGAAGAACTTGCGCATGTACCATTCGGCGACCTCCGGCAGCGACAGCAGCCGCAGCGTCGCCCCGGTCGGGGCGCAGTCTACGACCACCACATCGTACTCGCCCTCGGTCGCGAACTCCTGCAGGCGCAGCAGCCCCAGCAGCTCCTCGATGCCCGGCAGCACCGCGACCTGCTCCGCCACGATCCTCCTGGCGCCGGTGGCCGTGAAGAGCGAGCGCAGATACTGCCGCACCTCCCCCCAGTTGCGCTCCAGCTCCCAGTGAACGTCCACCTCCACGGCGTCGAGACCCTCCGCCACCGCCTCCGGCTCCCGCCCCAGATCCCGGTCCAGGGCGTCGCCGAGGCTGTGAGCGCGATCCGTGCTCATCACCAGGGCCCTGCGGCCCCCATCCGCGATCGCCAGGCCGGTGGCGGCGGCCACCGTGGTCTTCCCCACGCCGCCCTTTCCCACGTAGAGTATGGTGCGCATGGCTCAGTCCTGACAAGGGATTCGCGCCGGCATCGAGGTGTCCCTGCCCAGAGAGCGTCGCTGGCGCGGATTCGCCGCTGGGCCCGTGCACTGCGCTTTGCACGAAGCCTACCGCTTTTTCGCCATCCGCTCCTGGACAATCTCGGCCAGCGCGCGGTGCGGTGAGGGCATGGCAACCTCCGGCAGCTCCTCCGGAGCCATCCAGCGCACTCGCTCATGCCCCGATGCTCGTGTCTCTCCGCCGGTGACCTCGCACCAGCGCGCTGTGAGGTCCACCCGCCGGTTCATAATACCGTAGGACAGCTCCGCCAGCACCTCGCCGATGGCGACCTCCAGCCCTGTATTCGCCGCCAGATACTCCCTCAGCGCCTCATCGGCCCGCTGGTCGCCCTCCAGGATGACCGCGGGGAACTCCCACAGGCCCGGCCAGTGGCTCTCCTCGTCCCGCTTCGCGACCAGGACGCGGCCATCGCGGCGGATGACCCCGGCCACGGCGCGCTGCCTGCGCGTGGCGGCCCTCCCCGGAGGCGGAATCTCCGTCTCGCGACCCGCCGCCCGGCCGGCACATACCTCGGTCGCCGGACACAGCAGGCATCCCGGCCGGCCGGCGGTGCAGATCATCGCCCCCAGCTCCATCAGGGCCTGATTGAAGTCTCCGGGACGCTTTCGGGACAGCGTAAGCTGCGCAAGCTCTTCGATGCGCTGCCGGCCCTCTCCCCCATCGATTCTGCCGTCCACCGCGAACAGCCGCGCCAGCACCCGCGCGGCATTGGCATCCACCGCCGGCACCGGCTCATGGTAGGCGATGCTGAGGATCGCGCCTGCGGTGTACCGCCCCACGCCAGGCAGCGCCAGCGCCTCCTCCAGCCCGCGGGGGAACCGCCCGCCGTGAGCCTCCACCATCATGCACGCGGCCCGATGCAGATTCCTGGCCCGTGAGTAGTACCCCAGCCCCTCCCACAGGCGCAGCACCTCATCCACGTCCGCTCCCGCAAGATCGTGGACGGTGGGGAAGGCCTCCAGGAAGCGCTCGTAGTACGGGACCACCCGCTCCACCTGGGTCTGCTGGAGCATGATCTCCGAGACCCAAATGCGGTAGGGATCGTCGCTCCGCCGCCACGGCAGGTCCCGGCGCTGCTCGTCGAACCACGCCAGCAGCAGCTCCCGGATGCGGGAGGCGCGCTGAGCGTCCCTCATCTGGCGTCCCTGCTCGTCACTCATGCCGTGGCCTGCGACGCATTCCCCGCCCGGAGGGCTCTGTGTGCCGGCGATCGGCTGCCGGGCACTACTCGGTGTGCCGGTAGCGAACTACGTCCGCATCAGCTTTGGACACGCGTGGCCTCCGTGCGAGAGGCAGGCACTACTCCAGAGCGCTGCGGATGCGCTGCGCCATCTGCCTGAGGTTCGAGAGGTAGTCACGCGCCAGGGGATCCAGCGGCACCACCACCGCACCGATCTCGCGCGCGATTGCCTCGGCGCTGGCGGTGGAGAACTGCGGCTGCACGAAGATGGCCCGGATGTCCCTGCACTCGGCCTCCTCGATGATGGCCTCGAGCTGCCTGGGGGTGGGCCGCTTGCCCTCCAGCTCGATAGCCACCTGCTTCAGCCCGTAGGCATCCGCGAAGTACCCGTAGGCCGGATGAAACACCAGTATCTCGGCGCCCCGAAAGGGCTCCAGGGCGCGGGCGATCTCCTCATCCACCGCCTCCAGGTCGGCGAGGAGCCCCTCCAGGTTGCGCTGGTACTGATCCGCGTGCTCGGGGTCGAGCTCCTGCAGGTTCTCGCAGATCGTCCGAGCCTGCATCTTCGCCAGGTCGGGATCGAGCCAGGTGTGCGGGTCTCTGCGGGCCTCACCCGCATGCGCATCGTCGCCCCCCACCATAGGGCGCATCTCGATTCCCTGCCTGGTGTCCACGATAGGCAGATCGGGCATCGACGCCCGAATGCGGGGCACCAGCGCCTCCTCAAACGGCACGCCGATGCGGAAGTAGACGTCTGCCTCGTCCAGGCCCGACATCTGCGAGGGCGAGGGCTCATAGGTGGCCGGAGACTGTCCCGGCCCCACGAGCACGTTCACCTGCACGTGCCTCCCACCGACTCGCTCCACAAGATAGGCCTGGGGCGGGATGCTCACGAAGGCCGACAGCGCCGTCTGGGGGGACGGGCCCGGACCGCCCTCCTCCGGCGCCTCCCGGCACGAGAGCCCCAACAGGGTCATGCCCAGCACCGCAGCCACTCCGCTCCACCGGCGCATCTCTCCGCTCGCCGCCTTCATTGCGCGCCCTTGGTTCGCGCGTCCGCGATTATGCGCCGGGGGCAGCGCGTTGTCAAACCGGCCGGGCAAGAGCGTGACTGCTGCCTCACCCCCTTGCAGTTCGCGAGGCGAACTGCTTTGCCCCTCTCCCTGGCGGCTTGGCCGCAGGCGGGAGAGGGGGACACGGCAACGGCAAACAGCCGGCGGGCAGGGCTGCCCGCCGCTCCGTACGGCAAAGGCAGCGGCGCGAGGCGTCATCGAGGGGCCGAACCACTGGCCCGCCCGCCGTTGCTCCCCCCACGACATTCCTGCTGCGCGAGAGAGGATGGCGGAC
Organism: Armatimonadota bacterium; assembly: GCA_034722055.1. GTDB lineage: Bacteria > Armatimonadota > Zipacnadia > Zipacnadales > UBA5352 > JAYENL01. The sequence goes on along the minus strand of JAYENL010000281.1, from coordinate 40,729 downwards.
CGGGCGCGAATCCGTTCCCCCCTCCCGCCTGCGCCACGTCGTCTGTGGCGCCAGGGAGGGGGGTGGGCCGAGCGAAGCTCGGCTCGGGGGGAGGCCCTGTGGCGGGCCCATCGCGCGGCCCGCAGGAGGTATCTGCGCGTCGAAGGCGAAGCTGCGCCCAGCGCAGACGGTTATCCCCATCATGTTGGGCGGGTGTGCCCATGTCGGCAAGCCGATCCGGCGTCGGACACCTTGACGCACGGCGGGGTCTCCTCGCCTTCGGTGACAAGCCCCCGCCACCGCCTCCGTCCCAGGGGCCGCCATCGGACCAGGGCCAGCCGCCCGAGGCCCAGCCACCTGAGCCCGGCCCACCAGAGTCCGAGGAGCCGGAGCCGCCCGAGCGCCCGGAGGAGCGCAAGGACAGCTTCCTGGGCCGCCTGGCGCTGATGGAGTGGCTGCTCAAGTATCAGGAGCACGTCTTCGACGACATCGTCAACGAGCAGAATCTCCCCCGCTACCTGGTGGATTCGCTGCTGGTCACCATCCTCGGAGGCGTGTTCTACGGCTTTGTGGTGGGTATCTCGGTGGGCGGCTGGCAGATTCTCTACAACCCCGTCAAGATGCCGTGGATCATGGTCTTCACGCTGGCACTATGTTTGCCCTGCCTCTACATCTTCAGCAGCTACCTGGGCAGCCGCCTGAGCCTGGCGCAGACCTGCACCATCGCGTTCACGGCAACTGCCGTGATGTCCACGATCCTCGTCGGCTTCGCGCCCGTGACGTGGTTCTTCATGTTCACCGCACCCGGCGCCTATGAGTTCGGGATTCTCATCAACGTTCTCGTCTTCGCGGTCTCGGGCTTTCTCGGGGTGCAGTTCCTCTTCCGAGCCGCCGCCTCCATGACACCCGACCGGGAGGCCGAGAGCCCCATCGTCAGAATGCTGAAGTGGTGGGTGGTCCTCTACGCCGTGGTCGGCGCGCAGATGGGGTGGCTGCTGCGGCCGTTCTTCAACGCCACGGACGTGTTCATCCGGCCGCGCAGCGGCAACTTCTTCGTGGCAGTCCTGAGGACCCTGTGGGCCTTCCTGGAAGGTTCCGGAGGATAGCCGGCCATGGCCACCTCCTCCCGGGCTGACCGGCATGAGACGAGCTGGTCGGTGGTCCGCTGCTACCTGGTGGAGCGCGACCTGCTCTTCGCGCGCATCCAGGGCGGGGTGCGGCTCCGGCCTCTGCTGCTGCACATGACGGGCGTCTCGGCGCTGTTCGCGGCCGTCTACGGGACAACCGTCGGGCTTTACGCCGGCGGCTGGCAGGTGCTGTACGACGCCATCAAGCTCCCCGGGATGATGCTGGCCACCGTTGCGCTCTCGCTGCTGACTCTCTACATGCTCAGCTCCCTGACCGGCAGCCGCCTGTCGCTGGGGCAGACCGCGGCGCTGGTCCTCAGCGCCGTCCTCGTCACCACCATCCTCCTGTTCGCGCTTACCCCGCCCCTGGGCTTCGTGATGCTCACGTCCCTGCAGGACTACGAGCTCGTGGTCTTCCTCAACATCGTGGTGATCGTCATCTGCGGCCTCTGCGGCGCCAGCTTCGCCCTCCAGGCCACCGCGGCGGTGCAGAAGGACCCCGCCATCCGCGAGAGCAGCCTGCGAGTGATGAAGGCCTGGATGGTGCTCTACGGCCTCATCGGCATGCAGATGCTGTGGATGTTCCGCCCCTACTTCCGCCAGACGGACGTCTTCATCCGCCCCGTCTCAACCACCGGCAGCGCCTTCGTGCACTTCGGCCGCCTGCTGCTCCACCTCCTGGAGCCCCTGCTGTGACCTCTCAGCCCTCCGAGACGCAGAACAGATGTCGCAGGCCTCGGACGTACATCCGCCCGTGCGCGAAGGCCGGGGAGGAGTAGACGGGCTCGCCCAAGCGCGCCGTGGAGAGCTTGCGGAGCTGGCGCTCCGCGGCCACGACGAGCCCGTCGCCGGACTCGCTGATGAGGTAGACCCGATCCCCCACCAGCGAGGGCGATGAGCGGAAGCGCCCACCCAGCCGCTCCGCGAACTGCAGCGCCCCGTCGTCGGCGTCATAGCAGCTCAGCACGCCCCCCGTCGAGAGCGTCCAGACCAGCTCCCCGTCGCTCAGCGGACTGGTGATGTCCGGCAGCCGCCCCGGCTTCGACCAGCTCACGTGCGTGCCGGTCACGTCGCCGGAGCCGCCCGGGCGAATCGCGGTCAGCTCCGCGTAGATGTTCGCCACGTAGATATGCCCGTTGGCGTAGATGGGCGACGGCGCAGAATCGCCCTCCACGCACCGCACTCGCCACAGCTCCTCGCCGCTCGCCAGGTCGTAGGCGATCACCCACGGCTTCGCGCTGGTGATCAGCTCCTGGCGCTCACCGGTGTCGATGACGATGGGCGTCGTCCACGAGCCCTGCACCGGCCGATGAATGTCCCACACGGTCTCGCCCGTCTCCGCCTCCAGCGCCACCATGTGCGACTTGCCGATGTCGGGTTTCCCGAGGTCGATCTGCACGTAGAGCAGCCCGTCATGGTGCACCAGCGATGAGGCGTGGCCGTAGATGTCCTCGGTCATGTCGAAGTGCCGCCGCCACACCTGCCGGCCCTCGAAGTCCAGCGCCACCACGTGCCCCGTCGGGAATACCTCGTAGACGCGCTCCCCGTCGGTGGTCCCGGTCGGCGCCGCGTAGCCGGTCATATGGTGCGTCCGCGGCGGGCCCCCGGTGTAGTCCTCGGCCACGGGCGTCGTCCACAGCGTCCGCCCGGTCTCCGCATCCAGGCAGTAGACCTCCCGCCGCCTCTCGTCCGCGCCGGTCACGAACACCCGGTCCTCCCAGACGACCGCCGAGTTCGCGCCCGGCAGCGGCAGCGGCGTCTGCCAGCTCACGTTCTCGCCGGTGGCTGCGTCCCAGGTCACTGGAAGGTCGGCAAACTGCGCGATCCCCGCTCCCTGCACCCCCCGGAAGCGCGGCCACTGCGTGATGGGGCCGGGATCGTGCGGCGGGACGTGCGCGGGTACCGGCGGCGCCGCGGACGGCTTCTCAGGCTGACACGATGCCAGCACGGCCGCCAGCATGAGACCGAGCATCACGCAGCCCACACCGAGCCTGCGCCCACGCGCGTCAGACCATCCGCTCAGCAGACCGATGCCCTACACCTCCACGTTGCCTGTGGCGAAGCAGGTTGAAGGGAGCTCGCAGACCGAGGTGGGAAGCCGCCGCCCCCGCCGGCCATCGCCGTTCGTCGTATGGAGGGGCCGGACCACTGTCCGGCCCGCCGTTCTTCTGCACACCTCGCGAAGGCCAACGACCGGGCCAGGACACAGACCGGCCCCTCCAGACGACGGGCAACCAGCGATGCTCCATCGGCCCGCCCGCAGTCGGTAGTGCAGGGACGCACGTGCCCAGCTACTCTTTGCCAGTCACCTCGTCGATCTCGGACAGGATCTCTTTCGCCGCCGCGTAATCCTTCAGCCGCTTGGCGTCGATAAGCCGCTCGAAGGCCTCAGTCTCCCGCGCCTCATCCGGGAGCTGCTCGATCCGCGCGTTCAGCTCCGCTGCGCGAAGCTCGTCGATGGCGGCCCGCACGTCCTCTCGCGACTGCTCGATGCGCGCCGCGGCACCGGTCTCGAGTGCGGCGAGATGCTCGCCGACCACGTCCCTGGCGCGGCTGCAGTCCACCCCGGCGGCCTCCGCCTCGTCGATGGTCTCCTCCAGCAGCACGGTCTCGGCATCGGCGACGTCGTAGGTCCAGTCGATGCGCTTGCGATGGCGGCGGAGGGTCGCGGTGAGCGTCACCGACGGCTCCTCTCGGGAGATCTGGACAGTGGTGCGGAACCTCCTCCGCCCGTCAACCTCAACCGGCTCTTCATTCACCCTGACGGTGGCCTCCCGCTCCGCGGCGCCGGCCACGAGAACCGGCCCGGGAGCGACGTGCCCGCCCGGCTGCGGATCGACCTTTGCCACCAGCAGCGGCGGCTTCTCGCTCTCACGGATGGCGGTGAAGACCCGCTCGCGCGCCAGGCGCAGCTCGCCCGGATCGTCGGTGTAGTCGGTCAGCGTCCGGATCAGCCGCCTGGCGATGCGCTTGCCCATGCCCGTGGCATCCCACCCGTCATCTGCCACCCCCAGGCGGCGGGCGGCGTCACGCTGGCGTTGCTCCAGGAGCCACAGCAGCTCGAAGTCCTCCACGCCGTCGCGCAGGGCCTCCCAGCGCACGGAGCTGAGCGGCCCGTCCTCGCCGGGGTACACGATCCAGGCGTCGCCCGGCGGCAGATCATCAACAACCGGATCCTCAAAGGGCCTCTCGTTCCACCGGTTCGGCCCCCAGTGCAGGTAGCCGCGCGCGTCGTAGAGGTAGTTCATCCAGTGCAGCAGCCGGGTCTTGATGAGCGGGTAGTCGATGAAGCGGTTGGCGTAGAGGCCGCGGGGGTGGCAGCAGGTGTAGAACCATAGCTCGAGGAGCCCCTGCTGCTGCAGCTTTGCGTAGTGATCGTACCAGCGGTCGAAGTACCCCAGTTCGGGGCAGTAGATCTCCAGCTCGCCGCGGCAGTCGCGCACGTGGATGGCGTCGATGCGGCGCAGCTCGGGCGCAGCCTCGTGCACGATGCGGCTCTTCTCGATCCAGGACTCCAGGTTCACCGGGATGGGCTCATCGGCGATGTGGATCATCGCCCGGTCCAGCAGGCCCCGCTCCCGCAGGTGCTCCTGGATGGCGTGCACCAGCGCCCTAGTCTTCTCCTCGCGTGAGAGCTCCCTCGGCTCCGCGCCCTCGCGCACGGTGACCTTCCAGTCGTGGAAGACCATCTCCTCAGCCGTCCAGCCCCCCGGCCCGCGACTGCCCACGTGCCCCAGCTCGATGAGCTGATCCACGCCGGCCTCCCGGAAGGTGTCGATGTAGCGGTCGAAGCGCTCGAAGTCAAAGCTGAGGCTCCCGTCCCGCTCCTGCCAGATCTCCACCAGCCCCAGGCCCACGATGATGGTGTCCTGGCCGTGCTCGGCCATGTCCTGAGCGTAGCGGCGGATCATCTCCCAGTGCTCGTCAGACCAGGACTCCAGCTCGTACCAGCTTGCCAGCGAGCCGGCCGAGAACCAGTTGGTCATGTGCAGGGGCCTGTGACGCGGCAGCGTGACCGGATGCACGGTGAGCGTGACGGGGAGCTCGACCTCCCGGTCTGCCCGCACGGTTATGTGACCCTCGTAGCGGCCCGGCTGGGCGTCACGAGGCACGCGGACGGTGAACCAGAAGCAGCGCGTCCTGCCCGGCTCCAGGTCCAGCGGCTGGTTCGGCAGCAGGGGATCGGGGATCTCGCACGGCGCGCCGATCAGCTCCTCTGGCGGCGTGCCGTCGGTGTTCTCCTCCACCGGCACCAGCCCCACCACGTTGACCGTCAGGTCGTCGCCCGCAATCGCCCTGCCCTCGCAGCGCAGCGGCGAGATCTCGGCGGTGACCGACTCTCCCGGCGCATCCGCGCGCACGGCCACCTGGATGCTCTCGTACTCGCCGAGCGCCGCCGACAGCTCGGCAGCCAGCGCCGGCGCCGAGGGCGGCTCTGTGTCGGGCAGGATCTTCTTCAGCGCGTCCGGCACCCACACCCGAACCGCGGCGTGGGCCGTCCCGGAGGCGGCAAGCGCCATCAACAGCGCCAGCAGCCAGGTAGTTCTCATTGCGGCCTCACCTCGACTGGCTCAACGCGTGGGTTCTCCATGTCGTCCTCATCCACGGCCACCACCGCCACCCACTGCGCGTCGGCGCCGACGCGCGCCATGCTCAGCGACCGAGAGTCGGCGGGGAGCCACTCGGCGGCCGTCATCAGCGCCACGCTCTCGAAGGGCTGTTCGGAGGCATAGACTCGGTAGTAGGCCACCGACGGTGGCGCCTCATAGTCCTCCCACACCAGCGTGTCATCGGCGAGCTCCGGATGCACCGGGGGCGGCGGCACAGCCGCGCTGACGCCGACGTCGTCGAACCACACGCGGCCCTCGTTCTCCGTCTGCGTCGCGCACATGATCTTCGCGTAATCCGAGCCCACCGGAGCGTAGGTGACCTCCGAGAGGCGCTCCCACTGCGCAGGGACCTCACGGGCGATGAACTTCCCGCCCAGATGCCCCTGCTCCTCGCTCCAGAACTCGATCAGCGGCCCCGCCCTCACCTCGCCCATGCTCTCCCCGCGCATCCAGCAGCTCAGCCGGTACTTCTGTCCCGCCTCCACCGGGACCGGCGACTGGATCGCCAGGCCGCGGCTCCCCTGCCCGTCGATCCGCAGCGACGCCCTGCCGGAGTGAGCGGCCGCGTCGTCGATGACGCCGGGGCTGGCCTGCTTGCCCTCCGGCGCGTACCAGTTGTTGATCAGCCCCCATCGCTCAGCGCCCTGCTCGAAGCCCGGATTGCTGACCAGGTTCTCCTCAGCGCAGGCCATCAGAGGCAGGCACATGGCCGCCCCCACCAACACCAGCCGCATCGCGATCACTCCTTCCGATCGATCGTCTCCCTCGCGCTCCGGTCGTTGTCGTGCCGTTTGGGGGGGCGCGACTGCGCTCGCGCCCGGCCGTTGTCGCGGGCTCTATCCTTGGCGTAGGCTCCATCCTTCGCGTAGGTCTGGCTTCCGGAGATCGCAAGCGATCTCACCGACAACGACAAACGGCGTGCGGAGGAGGGCCTCCGCAGCACGGAACGGCGTCGTTTGTCGTGCCGTTTGGAGGGGCCGGTCTCCGTCCCGGCCCGGTCGTTGTATCGGGCACGCTCGCCAGCACTACCTCCCGTACATCTCGACGGCGTCGAGGAAGGCCGCCACGTTGGCCCAGGGGATGTCGGGCCAGATATCGTAGGCCGGGCACAGGATCAGCCCCGCGCGGCCGAGGCTCTCGATGCGCCGGCGCACCTCGCGGCGAATGTCCTCGGGCGCGCCCAGCACCAGCGTGCTGTGATGCCCCACCGTCCCCCACAGGGCCACTCGCGTGCCGAATCGGCGCCGGATGCGCGCCGCGTCCATGTGCTCGGGCTGCACCGGATTGATGGCGTCCACGCCGACGTCAATCAAGTCCCCAATGATGGGCTCGTAGAAGCCGTCGCTGTGATACAGCACCCGGAGGTCGGCCTTGATGGCCCGCGCGGCCTCGATGATCGACGCCATCCGCGGCTTGAAGAACTCCCCCCACTGGGCCGGACCGATCATCATCGACCTCGGCATGCCCACGTCATCACCCAGCGACAACACGTCCACGCCGGCTCGCGCCAGAGCCTGGGCCTTGGCGCGGGCCAGCCCGGCCAGCCGGTCCAGCAGCAGATGCGCCCAGTCCGGGCGCTCAACGAGGTCGAGAAGGAAGTTGCGCAGGCCCCGCAGCCGCCAGGCGGGCTCGAACAGCTCCCCGCCCAGATGAGGCAGCGATCCGCCGGCGGCCAGCCCGCGCTCGTGCAGCTCGCGCACCTGCCGAGCCATGTGCCCCACGTCATCCGGCGCGCCGGCGTCGGGAAACGGGAAGTCACGCAGCTCCTGCAGCGAGCGCGCGCGAGCCAGCGGGTTGCGCCGCTCCGCGCTCTCAGGATGGTACTCCCAGCGGGCGTAGTTAGTGATCTGCGCGGGGGTCCCCAGGTGCGTGTCCACCGGGGCCGTGCGGACCAGCCGGCGCAGCTGTTCATCCCCGGGGCTCTCGCCGAAGCGGATGAACCGCACGTCCACCAGGTCGTCTCGATACTGATCGGGCGGAGCCAGCGCCTCGAGGTCCACACGGGAGAAGCCCAGAGCGCGAGGCACGCGGTCCGGCCTCCCGCCATCCAGCGCCGTCAGGATGCGCTCACGCCCGGTTACCGGCATCGTCCGCCCGCCTTTGCTTCTGGCCGTGAAGGCAGATGGTGGGAAGCTGCGCTACCCCTTTCCGCGCCGTGGCAACGGCACCTGCGCGAGAAGGCCGGCCAGGGGGACGGCGTGCACGGCAAGGCCGTTGGGCGGGGCGAGGAGCGGAAGGCGTGTCAACACTCCGCGGGGCAGCGGCCGGAAGGGGACGATCCTGGCGGGCGGCGCCAGCGGCACACACGGGAAAGCGCCCGGCCTCTCAGCCGGGCGCCGCTACTCGCCAGTGAGGCGATTACCACATGTCCGCCGAGTCCGAACCTGCCCCCGCGCTGATCACAACGACATCGACAGCCCGCGGGCCCTTGGGATCGTCCTCGACCTCGAACTCGACTTCGGCTCCCTCAGCGAGGCTCTTATAGCCCTCGCCGGCGATCGCAGAGTAGTGCACGAATACGTCTTCGCCCTCCTCGCGCTCGATGAAACCGTAGCCCTTTGCGTCGTCGAACCATTTGACCGTTCCGGTCGCCATGCGTCTTGCCTCCGTGGTGATTCTACGCAGTATCCTTGTTCGTCCGCCAGGAGACAGGCAACCAGCGACTCGAACAATGACACTCCCGGGCGGTATTCCCGCCTTATACTGGCGATACCGTATCACACTCTCCGGATTTCGGCAAGCACTTCTTCGGTTGCAGGCCGCGGCCCCGGCGGGCGCGGCTGCCGCCGGAACGCCTACTCGGCGGTGGTGACGGGACGTCGCGTCAGCACGAAGACCCCGGCGCCCTGCGCAGCGACGGTGATAGTGGGCTCCCCGGGCCTCTCCGCGCTGACGGACAGGTCCCCCTCACCGAGCCAGACGGAGGCGTCGTAGGCCCGCCTGTTGCCGCCGTTGATGCCGTAGACCGTGCCGACCAGCGGCACGTCCAGGACGTTCGCCACCAGCAGGTACTTCCTCCCGTACAGGTCCAGCTCCCGGGTCATCTGCGGCCCGGGCCCCAGGCTCCCCGGCTCAGTCCACCGGATGTCAAGCTCCTGAGTCGGCCGAGCGTCGCAGATGATGGGACCCAGCTCATTGAGCTCGCCCACGAGCGCGCTGACTCTGTCCCAGCGCTGGCGCATCACCTCGTCGCTGGCGGGCCGGCTGGCCCTGTTCCCGTCCTGGTCACGCTCGTAGACAAGCGGGAAGGAGCCGTAGCTGTACATGATGACGCCCTTCGCGCCGGCGATGAGGCCGGCGTAGTTCTGCAGCCGCATCTGCTGCAGGGACAGCTCATCCTCGGGGTCGAGCGACCAGCGGGACGGCGGGATGAGCTGGGGCATCAGCCACACGGCCTTGCCCTCCATGGCCTCGACGCCCTCCCGCGTCCACTCGTAGGTCTCCAGCAGCGCGCGCTTGGGCCCCCTCCCGCCCCGATACGGGTAGTTGTCGAACACCAGCACGTCAGCGGTGTTGCGGAAGGCGTGGAACCAGCGCGGATCGCACGAGAGCGTCACCACCAGGTGGCCGGGGCTGTTGGACTTGAAGATCTCGTAGGCGTACTCCATATACTCCACCAGCTTCGCCTCCGGCTCCTCGTTCGTCCGCCAGCCGATGACGCCGGGGAGGTGGTCGAAGGCCCGCAGCGTATCCAGCGGCATCCGCCAGGACTGGTCGCGTCCATGCGTCAGCACATTCTGCACGCCGGCCTCCTCGCTGGGCCGCAGGTCGATGCCCCCGCCGGTGCGGAATGAGGCGAAGGTCGCCCACACGTAGTGCCCGCCCAGGATCAGCAGCTCGCTCTCGGCCGCCGCCTTGTAGTGCTCGGCATCCCACTCGCCGGTCCCCGAGACCAGGTTGAAGCCGGCGTCGGCGACCTGTCCGATGGAGGCTGCATCCTCGGTGTGCATGCCGACCGGGAAGACCGGACGGTCATCGACCAGCAGCGTGCCGTCGGCACGAATGGTGGCTCGCGTGGCGGCTTGCTGCTCCTGTGCGAAGACGCCCGGGATCGCCAGCGCGACCGCAATGCACAGCCACAGGGCTCGCCGCTGCTCAACAGCAATCGCTCTCATCCTCTTCGTCCTCTCGCCCGAAGCTGAGTCTTGCACCAGAAGTCGGCCCTCGTCACATTAGCCTCCTATGCGTTGAGGCGTTTTCGCCGAGGTGCGCTCAGCACCTGCGTTCCGCGTTCGCTGTCGTGCCGTTTGGAGAGGCCGGTCTCCGGCCCGGCCCGACCGTTGTCTGGCACTCCAGGCTTCGCATAGGCCGGGCTTCCAGCCCGGCACCGGCAAACGGCGTGCGGAGGAGGGCCTCCGCACCACGGGCAGAAGTGCCCGCAGGCTGCCCTTCCCCAGGAGCCGCCGCCCCCAGGTCTTGACAGCCGCGTCGGAATGGAACCGAACCACGGCGCCAGGACGTTTAGCACAATAGAGGAGCTACGTTCAGGCGGTAACTATTCCGGCCTCATCAGGCGCGGGATTCGAATGTTGCTGCAATATGCATGGAAAAGCTTCTGGCGGCGGCGCACGCGCAGCACGATGGTCGTCGCCGGCGTGGCATTGAGCGTGGCCCTGCTGGTGGCGGTGGTGACGGTCACGCAGTCCGTCGAGAACGCCATCTCCTCGGCGCTTGCCGCTGCCGGCGCCGACATGGTCGTGCAGAAGTGGGTGAAGGCCTGCCCCTTCCGGCTGGTGAAGCTCCCTCCAGACCTGGACGCTATCGATGCGGAGATGGTCGAGCGTCTCCGAGAGCACGAGGGTGTCGAGGAGGCGTCCGGGGTCCTGGAGCTGTGGGCCTTCAGTGTCACCGAGAGCCAGGCGGACGCTCTCCAACTGCCCTTCACGGGTGACAAGCGGGCGGATGACGCACCTGCCGGAGCGGCTGCCGCGTCGGCGGCCGGCGATGCCGGGGCCGGGCGGATCGCGAGCGGAGGTCAGGGCCTGCCCATGGTCATGGGCGAGGACGGTCAGATGAAGACCCTCCAGCCCACTGTCGTCGCGGGCATCGATCCGTCCAAGCGCACCATCGGCCCGGTGCGTCTCGGCAAGGTGGAGGATAGGGACGAGGAGGATCAGACCTGCTGTGCGGTGACCGACGGCCGCTACCTGCACGTCAGCGACGACTACCACGCCATGGTCACCGAGCAGTACGCGGAGGCGAAGGGCCTCGAGGTCGGGGACATGCTGCCGCTGGGCCCGCACCACAAGTTCGAGGTCGTGGGTCTGGTGGACATCAGCGGTACCGCCCGCATCGCCGGGGCCGAGGCCTTCATCCCGCTCGCCACCGCTCAGGAGATGTTCGGCAAGGGGGAGGTCGTGGACACCATCTTCGTCTCCCTGAAGAGCACCAGGGACAGCCGTGCGGTGGCGGAGTACGCTGAGGAGCTGATCGGCGAGCACGCCAGGATCACCACAGAGAGCAACGTGGAGGCGGGGACCGCCGCGCTCGCCTCGGTGACGCGCAACTCTCTGCTGGCCGTCTCGGCCTTCGTCCTCCTTTTCGCGATGCTGGCGCTGGTCCGCAACGCCATGGACAACGTCGCTCAGCGCGTGCATGAGGTCGGCGTCATGAAGGCCATCGGCTGGCGCAACAGCGACGTGGGCCGGCTGTTCGTGGCTGAGGCCGCCTACGCCGCACTCAGCGGCGGCCTGCTGGGCAGCATCCTCGGCAGCGTCATCGGGTGGGCCTACGGTCAGGTCGCCGACTTGAGCCTCCCTCCCAGCCTCAACTACTTCCCCCCATGCTCCACGACCGAGGCGCCGCTGGCCCTGCCGCTAACCACCAATCCGTCGAGCACCATCTTCATCCTTGGGATCGCCGCCGCGCTGATCATCGGCACCGTCGCCGGGCTGGCCGCATCCCGCCGCGCCGCGCAGCTCGACCCCACGGAGGCCCTCCGGCGGATATAACGCACACGGGTCGCCGGACAGGCCGCAAAACGACGCCGCAGGCTGAGAGGGTCCGCCGAGAATGGCTGACGAATACATCGTCCTCCGCAACGTGACGAGGACATACCGCCGATCGGACTCCGAGCTCGCCGCCCTGGAGGACGTCTCCCTGTCGATCCCGGAGGGCCAGTTCGTGGGCATCGTGGGCCACTCCGGCGCCGGGAAGTCAACGCTGCTGAACATCATCGGTGGCCTCGACCGGCCCAGCCGGGGCAGCGTCACCGTGGGCGGCACCGACCTGGGCTCGCTGGATGAGGCCGGACTGGCGGTGTACCGCCGCGAGACCGTGGGCTTCGTCTTCCAGGACGCGAACCTGGTCCCGGCTCTGACAGTCTTCGAGAACGTGATGCTGCCGCTGGTTCCCCTCCCCGGCGGCGAGGCAGAGAAGACCAGGCGTGTGGAGGATGCGCTGGAAGAGGTGAACATCGGCCATCGAGCCTCGCACCTGCCCGGCGAGCTGTCCGGCGGTGAGCAGCAGCGGACGGCCGTCGCCCGCGCCGTCGTCAATGATCCCCAGATCATCCTGGCCGATGAGCCCACCGGCGAGCTTGACTCCGAGAACGCCGGCCGGATCCTGACGCTGCTGGGGCGCCTCAACGAGCAGGGCCGCACCGTCATCATCGCCAGCCACGACAGAGACACCATCGCCGTCACCAGGCGGATCTTCCGCCTCCAGGACGGCGCGCTGGTGAGCGATGACGCCCAGTCCGGCCAGCCGCGGCTCGAACAGCACGCAACAGGGAGCGCTGAGAGATGATGAGACTGTGCACAGGCCTACTGCTCGTGGCATTCGTCCTCGTCCTGCTGGCAGGCTGCGCCGAGCGTCAGGCGCAACAACCCATGAAGCCGCCGCCGCAGGAGGTGGCTGCAGGACCGGCCGAGGCGCCAGACACGGTGGAGCTGACCGCCTACATCAACGTCACCTCCGGCTGCCAGGAGCCGACTGTCGAGCTGCTCAAGGAGCTGGCGCAGCAGTACGATGATGTCATCGACATGGAGGTTATTGACTTCGGCTCACCGGAGGGCAACGAGCGGTGGCGGGAGGACGGGCTGAAGTGCATGGCTCTGATGTTCGACGGCAGTCCTGTGGTGCGCATCCCCGGCGAGGACGGCGAGAAGCGGACGGTGATCTTCTACTTCCCCGTCGGCTTCAGTTGGACGCACCAGGACCTGAAGCAGACCTTCGCGGCCATCGCGGCTGGCGAGGCCGAGATCCTCAGCGAGGAGGAGGCCCGCAAGGCCCTCGCGCCGGTGCCGGTGGAGGTGGAGGTCGAGGTCCGCGAGGTGGCCCAGGGGGCGGAGGTGGTCATGAACGGCGAGGTCGCCTTCACGATCACCCAGGAGGCCGGCGGCAAGACTCCTCTCCAGCGCGCCCAGGCGGCGAGGGAGGCCCTGGAGGAGTGGACCAGCGAGCCGGTGCACACCACCCAGCTCTCGGTCATGGACGCCGAGAAGGGGTGGAGCATCCTCGCCGAGGGCAAGGAGCTGATCCGGGTCTATCCGGCCGATGCCGATGCTGCGGGCGTCGAGCAGGGGAAGAAGCATGCTGCAGAGTGGATGAAGGGTATCAAGGGCGGCATCGTCGCTGCCGTGCGGGCCGCTCAGGAGAGCGCCGGTGAGGAGGCATCCTCCACCGAGGCCGAGTAGCGGTGACGTGGAGACGGCCGGCGTTGCACCTGTGGATCGTGACACGACCGGCCCATGATGCCATCCCCCCCATTCCGTACGGAGCCCGCCGTTAGGCCCTCCGGGAGGAGCTTACCTTTACCCACATCGTGGCGACTGGCGATTGGCCGTCTGCCGTCCGGAGGGGCCATCTGAGGCTCCAGCATCGTTCGCTGGAGCCGAAGCCGGCCCGGCCGTTCTCCTTTAGCCCGCGGGCCGACTTCGCGCGCTCCTGAGGAGCGCCCTCAGGCGGCCCCTCCACGGCCGACAGCCCTCCCCAACCTGTGGGTAAGGGTAAGCCGGGAGGAGGGGGTCGGAGACCATCGTGCCCGCGCCCGCTGCCGCCCGGAGATCGACGGAAACGACGCACGCACAGGAGTGTGCGTGTCACGGAACGGCGCCATCTGTCGTGCCCTCCGGAGGGGCGCGACTACGCTCCCGCCCGTTGTCGTGCGCTGCATCCTTCGCGTGGGCTCCATCCCTCGCGTAGGTCGGGCTTCCAGCCCGACAACCACGAACCGCACACGCACAGGAGTGTGGGTGCAACGGAACGGCGCCGTTTGTCGTGCCGTCTGGAGGGGCGCGACTACGCTCCCGCCCGGCCGTTGTCTCCATCCTTGGCGTGGGCTCCATCCCTCGCGTAGGTCGGGCTTCCAGCCCGACAACCACGAACGGCGCACGCACAGGAGTGTGCGTGCCACGGAACGGCGGCCTTTGTCGTGCCGTTCGGAGGGGCCGCACGACGAGAGGTGCGAAGCGCCCCGAGGAGGTCGGCCCAACACGGTCCTACGACGCGCCCCGCCTGGCCTCCTCCGGAGCCTCGGCCTCCTCCTCGGGCGGGCGCCCGCCGAGGTAGCGCAGCCGCAGCCCCAGGATCTTGCGAGGGCAGGCCTCCGCACACTCCCCGCACATCACGCAGTCCACGCTTCCCGGCATCGTGTGCATGATGCAGTCCCGAGGATAGAGTCTGCATCGAGGCAGATCCTCACGCTCCCGGATCATGCCGAAGAGGCTGAACTTGTTGAACAGGCCCAGCAGCGCGCCGAGGGGGCAGAGATACCGGCACCAGAACCTGGAGATGATCAGCCCGCCCACCAGCGCTCCGATCAGGACCCACATGCGCACGGCATAGACCGAGGACCCCAGCATCTGGGCCACGCGGATGGCCTGCAGGTTGAACACCGACGCCGTGCGCACAACGTAGGGGTGGGCCCTGACCTCAGTGAAGTTGAGTGTGAACACCAGGTAGATCGCGGCAGCCAGCGCCACGTACTTCAGCGGCTTGAGGTAGCGGTCGTAGGCCGCAAAGCGCTCCGACACCGTGGCGCGCAGCTTCGGGATCTTGCCGGCGATATCCATCAGGAAGCCCATCGGACACGCCCACCCACAGAAGGCGCGGCCGAAGACAAGTCCCGACAGCCCCATCAGCCCTATGAAGGGTAGTTGCAGATAGCGCCCCGGGCAGTCCGTTGACGGGCAGGACTGGCAGGACACGAAGGGGATGCCGAAGGGGCACCTCAAGGCCCCCACAGTCAGCCATGTGCCCGCTATCGCGAAGAACACGGCCTGGCTGATACGCCGCAGGACGGTGACCTTCTTCATCGCAGCAGCACGCTGCCAAATGTTCAGCTTTCGCATAGCGCTCGCCTCAGACCGGCCTCGGCCTTGGGAACGACGCTCTCGTCGTACTTGCTCTTGGAGGCGTGCGTGACGGTAAGGGCCTTCATGAACTCCATCGCCGCCTGCCCCTCGTCGAGCACGCCGACCATCAGGAACTCCCGGCCCAGGCTGTAGCGCTGCCAGCAGGCCGGCTTGTTGCGCTTGGGCACCGCCGGAATGGGCTCGGATACCGCCGCCTCCACCTCCGCTCGCTGCTCGTCGGTCAGCTCCGGCCACTGGAGGGCGGCCTGGATGGCATTCCGGCTGCGCTCTGCCCACGGACTCTGTGGCTGCTGCGCCTGGCAGATGCGCCACTGTAGGATCCCGGCCCGCGGGTGCCCGACCTCCCAGGCAGCGATGCCGGCGCGGTACCGCGCCTGCGGTCCGAGCGTGTGGCGCTGGTAGACCCCGTGCAGCAGCTTCACCATCTCTTTGAAGGTGAACAGCGGCAGATCGTGCTCGTACAGCGCCATGCCGTAGCTCATGCCGCGCTCCGCCCAGGTGTCATGTGTGGGCTGCCATGGCGGCATCTCCACGGGGCATCCGCTCTCCGGCTGCTCCGCCTCGGAGCCGCCCAGGGCCTGCAGGGCCTGTGAGGCCTGCCGCGCCGCATCCGAGTCCGCGAACTGCGCGACGGTCCACTCCCACTGCCTCTTCGCCAGCCCCGGCTTGCCACGCAGATAGGCGCACGCGCCCAGCCTCAGGCTTGCCTGCGGCTGGTAGCGGCTCGGATAGCACAGGTGCAGGACCTTGAGGTAGTCGCGCGTGGCGTACTCGTAGTCCCCCACCGCGAAGAGGTCCTCAGCCAGCGCCAGCTCCCGCGTGCCGTTCTTGGGCGGGTCGCCGTCAACGACGCGCGGGGCCGAGATGCTCGTCGCCGCCACCACCTCATCCTCCGCCACGTGCTGCTCCTCTCTGTCGGACGCTGGGAGCCCGCGCAGGGCCTGCCGGGCCTGCTTCACGTAATGCTCTTCGGGCTTCAGGCCCAACTCCGGCCCCGCGACCACCACCTCGAAAACCGGGCTGCCGTACTCGTGGGGTCCCGGGCGCGGATAGTCGCGGATCAGGCGCCGCCACTGCTCTGCTGCTGCGGCCATCCTCCCCTGATCCGCCAACAGCTCACCGATTTGGTATCGGCAGTAGGGCTCGAACTCGTTGGGGCCGAAGGTGTGAATCACCTTCAGATACCGCCGAATGGCCTCGCGGACAATGCCCTCCTCCGCCAGCCGGTCACCAAGCTCTACCTGCCAGGGCGGCATGCGTCTGGGGACGAAGGTCACCATGAACGGGTCCCAGTGGTGCACCTCCGGGGAGGTGATGTGGATGTAGCCGTACTCCTCGAACACCTCACGCCCCAACTCCCCCAGCATGGCGTCGCGGAAGCGCCGGGCCAGCTCCGGGTGCCTTGCCTCCGCCAGTATCCCCACACACTGGCCGATGGTGGCCCGGCAGACCTTCATGGCGTCGAGATGCTTGAGCTCAATCGGGACTATCTCCAGGGCCTGGCGGTCCACGCCGGGATAGGCGATCTGGGACCGTGACACGATGGCGGCGTCGGCTGCTCCGGACGTGATGGGCTCCAGCAGGTCGCGCCCGCAGGTGAGCCGCCCGACGGCGTTATTCTCCCAGCGCTCCTCGAGGCCCGGGAAGAACTTGCTGGCCACCATGCCCATCAGGTGCGAGGGGCACTTGCCCTTGGGGCGCATGGCGTGAGGCGAGTAGGCCACGCGCACCCCGGGCCTGCCGAGGTCGCGAATTCCGGTGATCCCCGCCGGGTTCCCCGCCGGCGTGATGATCACGTAGGGGTCGGCGCCGAAGAAGTCGGGGCCCTCCCCCAGCTTGCCCAGCTTCTTGAGCGCATCCCACCCCGGCCCCGCTCTGCCCACGAGCATGTCCGGGTGGCTCTCGCCGAAGGCCACCTGCTCCAGGAGGTACTGGATGGGGGCAGCGGTGTACTGGACCCGGCAGTGGTGCCGTTGCTCGAAGCGCTGGGAGAAGGCGTTCAGCCCGTGGTAGTTGCCGCCGCAGGACCAGATCACCAGCGTGGGGGTCCCCGGGCTGATGTAGGATACGTAGAGGCCGGCCACCGTGGCAAGTACCACCAGGATGATGGCCGCGTCGATCCACGAGAGGGCCCGCCGGCTCATAAGCACTGCCCCTTTAGCGACCCGACTGGAGAGGTCCGCTGCAGCCAGCTTCGAGACGTCCATCCCCCGTTGAGACAAACGATTCTCCGGAGGCTGACAGTTCCAGCCCGTCGGCCGCAATGGCCCTGCTCCGGCAGCAGCCACACCCCCATCACAGCGAGCGCGCATCGCGCCCTCGCAGGGACCGCGGCGCTGACGGAGAATGCTACGGACGAACGCGCCCCACAGCCGTGCGAGGTGAGACGGCATGGACGGCACGGAGCCCTGGCTCGCGCCCACAGGTCGGGAACGTGTCCGCACCCGAGCTCTTACGCTGTTGGGGGCGCTTGTGGTGCTGCTTGTCGCCGCGGGAGGCGAGCTCATGGCGCAGACGGTGAGGGCTACGGATGTGACGCGCTTCACGGTCTACCACTCGCCGCAGACCCCGGGCTACACCTGCTGGGCCGGTGTGCTGCTGCTGCCGGATGGGGCGCTTATGGTCACCTTCAACCAGGCCACGGGCCCGCTGAGCGACCGGCCGAGCGCGCCACCAGAGGTCCTGGAGCGGCTGAGCTGGCCCCCTGCCGGCAAGCCCGGCTACGACATGACCGGGACGATCCAGCAGAACATGCGGATCGTGTCCACCGACGGCGGCGAGACCTGGGAGGTGGTGCACGCCGAGCCCTGGCACTCGCCCATGAACGGCGGGATGGGCTCCCACACGCAGGCCGCGCTCGCCGACGGGACCATCGTGCGAGGCGTCTGGGGCCAGTACCTGCCCTTCTACGATGTGCCGCAGACCGGCTACGTGCAGCGCTCCAGCGATCAGGGCACGACGTGGAGCGCGCCGCAGGTGGTCATGGACCCTGACGAGTTCATGCTGTTCCCGAAGCGCCTGCGCCTCTTGCGGGATGGACGGCTGGCGATGGCGGGTGCCTTCGCGGAGCTGGCGGCCGAGCCGTGGACGCGCGGCGGCCTCTCCGGGAGGCTCAGGCCGTCCCTGTGGCTCTCTGCCGACGGCGGGCGGACGTGGTCGGCGCCCATCTCCATCATGCCGCCGCAGGAGGACGTGCGCTTCTCGGAGGAGTCCGACTTCGCCGAGCTGCCCGACGGGCGGCTGCTCTTCGTCCATCGCGCCGACCGGCCCCCGTCGCGCTGGCAGAGCCTGCTGGAGCCCGACGGCGAGGGCTATCGGGTGGTGTCCGCGGGGCCGGCGCCCTTCCCCCACAGCGGCTGCCCCGAGATGCTGTGGGCCAGAGAGGGCGTGGCGCTGCACCTGGCGACCAGCGGGATCTCCTGGACGGCCGATGCCGGGGAGAGCTGGCACGACCTCGACATCGGCGGCACCGGCTACTACCCCAGCAGCGTGCAGCTTCCGGACGGCCGCATCTTCTGCGTGTTCCATCGCGGCTCGGATAACCCCTACGACGGCTCGGTGGACCAGGAGATCCAGGCCATGACCTTCCGGCTGACGGTCGGCGAATAGGCATAGGATCTGCGAGGTGTCTGGTGCCATGCGACATGCGCTGTTCCGACCCGGCCTCGCGCTGGTACAGCTCTCGGTCATTGCGTCGTGTCTCGGCGCGGCGGCCGACGTCACCCTGGTGGCCGACGGCGAGCCGCAGGCCGTGATCTGCCTCGCAACCGAACCATCCCGGGCGGAGCGCTTCGCAGCCGGGGAGATCCAGGCCTACGTCGCCCGCATCAGCGGCGCCACGCTGCCGATTCAGGAGACTCAGGCCGCGGACGGCCCCGCCATCTTTGTGGGCAGACACCCCGCCAATGAGCCCTTCCGCGTCCGGATCGGCCCCGCGGACCCTTCCGAGGAGGGCCTCATCGTGGCCTGCGAGGGAGAGGCCGTCCACCTCGTCGGCACGGGCGACCGGGGCACGGTCTACGGGGGCTACTCCTTCCTGGAGACTGAGCTTGGCTGCAGGTGGTACATGCCCGGCGAGATCGGCGAGGAGATCCCGGAGGTCGATACGCTCACGGTCGGCGACGTTCAGCGCATCGAGACCCCGTCATTCCGCTTCCGCCGGGGCATCGACTTCACGCCCCAGTGGGGCGTCAGGCAGCGCGCCAACGTCGGCGACCCGCAGTTCGGGGAGCAGGTGGGCGGCCTCTACGACCACTATGGCGGCCACATCTATCACAAGCTCGTGCCCACGGAGCGGTACATGCCCGAGCACCCCGAGTACTTCTGTCTCATCCAGGGCCGGCGCATGCGCAACGCCAATCACGCCGGCCAGCTCTGCACCAGCAACCAGGAGGTCATCAACATCGCCGCCCGAGGCGTCATGGACTACTTCCGGACCCATCCACACTGCAAGGTCCACTCGCTCATGCCCAACGATGGCATGGGCAGGTGGTGCCAGTGCCAGCGGTGTCAGCGGATGATGCGACAGCTCGGGGCCGGCTCGCGCGTGGTGAGCGAGCTCAAGCAGGTGCCGGTGGTCTCCGATCGGGTGGTGCTGTTCTCCAACCGCGTCGCCGAGCAGGTGGCTCGGGAGTTCCCCGACCGCTATCTGGCGATCCTGGCCTACGCCGACTACACCAAGCCGCCACTGGTGGTGAAGCCGCACCCCAACCTCATCATCTACCTCTGCCGGTACAGGCCGGCCTGCTACGTCCATGCTCTCGCTGGGGAGGTCGAGTGCCCAAAGAACGACCGCTACGTCGAGATCCTGGACGGCTGGCTGGAGCTGTCCGACAACATCGGCGTCTACACCTATGTCTACAAGGGCGCCTCGGAGTTTCTCCCCTGGCCCTATGCGCGGCGCTTCGCCCGCGATCTGGTCTTCTACCGCGACCGCGGCGTCAAGGACCTCATGCACCAGTCCAACCACCAGGCCTACGGTCAGCTCCCCCTCACGTACTACCTGATGGCGAAGTTCTCCTGGAATGCGGACCTGGACCTGGAGGCGGCCATCGACGACTTCTACGAGGGCTTCTACGGCCCGGCGGCGCAGCCGATGCGCGCCATGGACGACTACATGCACGCCGCCTGTCTCGAACGCGCCGGCCATGTGGATCACGGCTACTACAATCCCCGCAACATCTTCAACCGGGAGTTCCTGCACACGTGCCGGGGGCATCTCGACGAGGCCCTGCGGCTGGCGGGCGATGACCCGATCCTGAGCCGCCGCGTCGGCATGCGCTCGGCGTGGTTCCGCTACGTGGAGCTGTACACGGACATGCTGCTGCTTCCCCACGAGCTGCCAAACGATCCCGATCACATCCAGGAGAGCACGCAGAGGCTGCGGGATGCTCACGCCGATCTGGTAGCGCACATCGACGCGCTCGAGGCGCAGCAGGACCCCATCATCCAGATCCGGCGGGCGCGGAATGTCATTCCCACCGTTGACGAGGCGATCGCGGAGCTGCAGTGGCCCATGGTGCCCCAGAAGCTTCCCCTGGTGTGGCATGTGGCGGACTTCGAGGAGGCCCGCCGTAGCGGGATCAGGCCGGGCGGCTTCGCCGAGCCGGAGGAGAAGGGTGGCGTGAGGTGCCGGAATACCGACGAGACGGGGCTGGGCGATAAGGCCAAGGGCTGGGCGCAGTGGAAGATCGCGCTGGAGGATGTCTCCCGCCCGGTGGAGCTTACGCTTACGGTATGGGGAGAGTCGGACTTCACCGGCCTGGTGCTCTACAATGGCAGCGACTGGCCCACCATCAGGACCCACGAGACATCCGGGGAGCCGAGGTGGGAGACCTATCGGGTCGTCATCGCCCCCGATCAGTGGAATCCCTACGACCAGGTGCAGATCTTCGGAGTCGGCGGCGCGGACAGGCAGATCTGGCTCGCGGAGCTGCGACTGCGCTACCGCTGAGGCATCTCACGCGCCCGGCGCAGCACCGCCCTGTCACCTCGAAGCCCCGGCCAGGTCTACGGCGCCGAGGTGCGCGGCTTGCTGATCAGGGACATGAACTCGGCGCGGGTGGCCGCGGAGTCGTGGAAGCTGCCCAGCACCGATGAGGTGGTCATCAGGGAGTTCTGCTTCTCCACCCCGCGCATCATCATGCACAGATGCCGCGCCTCGATGACCACGCCCACGCCCTCGGCATCGACCTCATCCATGATCGTGTGCGCGATCTGCTCCGTAAGCCGCTCCTGGATCTGCAGCCGGCGCGCGTAGGCGTCAACCAGCCGCGCGACCTTGCTCAGACCCAGCACTGTGCCCTGGGATATGTAGCCGACGTGGCATCGGCCGTAGAAGGGCAGCATGTGGTGCTCGCAGAGGCTGTACAGCTCGATGTCGCGCACCGTGATCATGTTATTGGTCTCCTGCGTGAACACGGCGTCGCCGACAATGTCGTCGGGGTCGATGTGGTATCCCAGCGTCAGGAACTCCCACGCACGGGCCACGCGCTCGGGCGTTTTGACCAGGCCCTCGCGGTCCGGGTCCTCGCCAATCTCGATGAGCAGCTCGCGAATCAGCTCCTGCACTCGCTGCTTGTTCATGCACCAGTTTCCTCTCTCAGGGATTGCGTGTACTCCGGCAGTGGACGCATGTCGCGGTCGCCGAACGCCGCGGCGATCTCGCTCAGCGTGCGTTCGATGCCGGGCAGAGCCAGGTCCGGTGCCAGCTCCGCCAGCGGCACGGCCAGGAACGGGCGCTCGGCGATCTCCGGGTCGGGAATATGCAGATCCTCGTCGGAGATGACGAGGTCGTCGTAGACCGCGATGTCCAGGTCTATGGTGCGCGCAGCCCACCTGTCCTCGGTGCGCACCCGTCCGAGCTGAGCCTCGATGCGGCGCAGCACCTTGAACTTCAGCTTTCGCGGCGGGATGTCCGTCTCGATCTCCGCCACTGCATTGTAGAAGGTGGGCTGCTCGGGTCGCCGGAGCGGCGCGATGGCGTAGATTGTCGAGGTGCCGACCACCTGCACCTCGCGCGCCAGCGCGCGCACCGCCTCCCTGACGTTGCGCTCGGGATCGATGTTGGAGCCGATCGCGACGAAGACGCGTGCCATCAGCTATCCTCGCGCGACCGGGTAATGCGCACACCGACGCTGCGCGCGAAGCGCAGTGCCGACGGCTTCTCGACCGTCACCTCGACCTGCTGGCAGCGCGGGTACTCCAGGCAGATGTCGGCGATGGCCTCCGCCAGGGCCTCCACCAGCTCGTACTGCGAGCCCTCCATCATCGTGAAGATGCGCTTCTTGATCTCGCGGTAGTCCAGGGCCTCGGCGAAGTCGTCGCTCCGCCCCGCCTCACGGGTGTCGGTGCCCAGCACCACGTTCACGACGACATCCTGCTTGTTCCGCCGCTCCTCCTCGTTGACCCCGATGATGCAGCGGGCCAGCAGGTCCTCGATCAGGACGTAGTCCATCGCCCCACTCCCTCAGTCCCCTCGCAGGTGTCGCCCGCCGTCAACGTAGATGACCTGTCCGGTCACGAACCTGGCCTCGATCAGATAGAGGGCGGCATCCACAATGTCCTGCGCCCCGCCGTGGCGCTGCAGGGGAAGCGATCCCGCCAGCGCCTGAAGGTAGCTCTCATCCTGGCCCGGCGGCGGCAGGATCAGCCCCGGCGCCACGGCGTTCACCCTCACCCGCGGCGCGTACTCCACCGCCGTCATGCGCGTGAGCTGCAGCAGGAGATGCTTGCTGAGGATGTAGGCCACATGGCTGAGGTCGAAGCCGTGCACCCGCGTGTCCAGCAGGTTGAGGACGCTGCCCTCGTCGATCTTCTGGCCCGCGAACGCACGCATGATGGCGAACGGCCCCCACGCGTTCACCGTCGCGTTCTGTACCACCTCATCGAAGGTCACGTCGGCAAGCGTGCTGGGCTCGAAGATCGACGCGCTGTTGACCAGCACCTGGAGCGGGCCGGCCAGCTCCGCGGCCCTCGGGATCAGCCGTTGGGCCTCCTGCGGCGAGGACAGGTCCGCCTGAAGCGGCCACGCCTCGACGCCGACCTCCGCCAACTCGTCGCAAACCGCCTCAGCCTCATCGTGCGACGAGTGGTAGTGCACGACCACGCTGGCGCCCTCGCCCGCCAGCCCCACAGCGATGGCCCGTCCCAGGCGCTTTGCCGCGCCGGTGACCAGCGCGGCCCTGCCGTGCACCCACGCGTCGCTCATCGGCTCCACCGCCCTGATCGCCGGGCCGCCGCGCTACTGGAGCAGCTCATCGATCTTCGCCGCCATGATGAGGTCCCTTACGAACATGATGCCCTAAGCTGGGCAATCAGTTCTGACACCCGTCAGCGCGTGCGCGGCACCGCAGGGCGCGCTTGGGCAGAACCCGTCACCTCACCGCCACGAGGTCGCGCAGCCACAGCGAGTTGAGAACCTCCGCACCCTCCAGCAGCGCGGTGGCGTCCCCGATAGTCACCGTCTGCACCAGGTCCATGTCAAGCGTGCCGTTCGGATCGGTCTCGTTGTCCCCCAGGGCGAAGCTCGAGGTGTGCGTCGTCACCGTCTGCCAGTCCTCACCGGGCTCAACAGGCATAGTGGCATTATAGCTGCTCTTGTTCTCCTCCCCAGGGCCCCACTTCTCCTCCAGGCTGACGATCAGCGTGACCTCCCGGTTGGACCTTGCCTGGAAGCGGATGGCCTCCATCCCGGCGAGCGCGCCCTGCCGGGCCCGGTGTATGACCGCGAATAGCGTTCGTGCTGGAATGCTGTAGTCGAGGCGCAGCGCGCTCTCCCCGCCCTCCAGCTCCTCCGACTCCACCACAACATCCTGCCCGCCCACGCAGGCGAAGCCGCGGAGCGGGGGCTCGTACGTCGCGATGGTCACCGAGTCCTCCCCCTGCGGCGGGACATCGGGCTCGCCGGAAAGCAGGCAGAAGTCATCGAGTCTGAGCGTCTGCTCCTCAGGCGGCTCGACGTGAAACATCCCCGTGCTCTCGCCGATCAGCCGCAGGAAGCTGTCGGCGTCGAAGACGGCGACCACGCTGACCTCCCCCGGGTCCAGTGTCCCGTTGGGATCGGGCGGGCCGTCGAGGTCGGCGCTGAACTCGTGCAGCGGGAGGGAGTACTCGTGCCAGGCTCCGGCCGAGCACCAGAGCATGCAGTTGTAGCGTGGCCCCTCCGCGCCCTCAGTGAGGACCACGACGACCGGCGTTGACAGATCCGAGGCGATGGCGAACGAGACCCTGCCAAGCTCCTCGAAGGGATCCATCAGCGGGAGGATCACCGCGCCTGGGAACCCCCCGCCTCCAGCGCCCGGGCTCATCGCCGCCTGCATGTACTGCACCTGCAGCGCGCCGTTCCCCGTGTAGGCGATCTCCGGGGCGGTCGTGGCACTGACGGTCGTCTGCGGGTCGATGCTCACGAAGCCCTCGGTGCCGTCCTCGAAGTCCAGCAGAAGCAGCACATCCTCTTCCTGCGCCTCAACTCCGACGCACACTGCTGCAAGGAGCGCTGCCACGGCCAGCATCTGCCTCATGATCGGCTCCTTTCGCGCGCAAAGCTGGCCGGCTGTGCGGCCCCTTTCGCAGGGCATCGGCATCGCCTCCGAGCGATGCGCACCGGCCAGCCCTCTCACGAGTGAGTCGAGCACCCCGGTCAGAACCTTCGCCTCCTCGCTGCCGGCTCCTCCAGCTAACAGGGGATTGCTCTCCTCACCCGCGCAATGGTATGCTGGGCGGGCCGTTACGCGGAGAACCCGCCATGATGACACGAGGTCTGTGCAGCGTTGGACACAGCGCCCTGATACTCCCTGCGAGAGGCCGGTAAGGGCGAAGTGGCGCAAGCACGGATGTGAAGCAAGTCACGACCATACTGACGAGGGCAGATGGGGGGCCTGCAGGTGCAGGCGGATACAGAACGATAGGGGCGCACAAGAGCCCTGTCCCGTGAGATGCATCCTACGCCCCGAGGGGAGCGGCGGAGAGGATGGTCTGCGAAGGGGTCTTCCGAACTCGAAGAATCCGGCCGCGACGGCGCGCCTATTCGCTTGGTACAGTGAAGTAGAATACCGCATACCAGATTGCAGTGATGGCAGCCGCGAGCAATCCGGTCAGCCCCCACTGCAATCCCATTGCGTTTCCTACTGAAGCTCCTATGAAGCCCCCGAGTGCTGCTGAGACCCCTGGCATTGCGGCCTTTCGGGCCTGGTTCACTTCGCCGATCCTCCCATGGACAGCGTCTGATTCTATCCCTGTCGGCTCAGATACTGCTCTCGGCCTCAGAAGGGTCTCTCGCAGAAGGGTCTATGCATTCTATATGGCGGGGCTGACGGGATTTGAACCCGCGACTTCCAGCTTGACAGGCTGGCACTCTGAGCCACTGAGCTACAGCCCCGCCGAAACCTGTCTCGCTTGCCTCACGAACTAAGATACCAGAAAGCGGACACACTGTCAACGGCCAAGCCCCGGCGGGGTGCGGCCTCAGACTGTCCGTTGCGGGCGTGGGGCATGTCTCTCGGGAAGGCGTCCGCCGCCCGAGGGCGAATGTGACCGCGGTCAATTCGCTTCCATGGATCCGCGACCACGGCTTACTGCGCCGTTGTCTGGAGGTCGAACACGGATGCCAGCCACCTTGTGCATCGCACTCCTCGCGGTCCTGACCATGGCGGGAGGCGCCCCGGCGGCGTACTTTCAGAACCTGGTGCCGAATCCCGGCTTCGAGACAGATGCGGACGGGAATGGATCGCCCGATGGATGGTACCTGGCGGGGGAGGACGCGCACCCGGACAACTGGCATTGCCAGCGGGCGGAGGGCACGATGACGCTCTCGGAGGATGCGCACTCGGGCCAGGCTGCGCTGTCCTATCGCCTGCAGGCGCCCCAAACCACAGGTGTGGCAGTGGCACCGGATCTGTGGGACTTCACCGCCTGGCGCGAGATGCGCGAAGCCCCGGAGAGACATTTCTTCTATTCGGCTCCGGCTGTCTCCGGCGATTTCGAACTGGAGTATCCCAATGTCTACCGCATGCGCGCGTGGGTGAAGGCCGAGAATGTCTGCGGTCTGCACATCAAGCTCATCGGCCTATCGCCTGAGGGCAATCCGCTCTGGATAGGGCGGCTGAATACACCGGAGGGCTACGACGGCAAGACCGGCTCGTGGGACTGGGAGTTGTGGGAGGGCTTCGCGGTCGCCAATCGCGGCCATGGCTGGAGCGGTCGTATGGAGGTGTGGCTCCGCGAAAACCTGGCCGAGGGGCGCTTCTGGATCGACGACGTGTCTGTCGCAAAGATGCAGCCCGAGGCCGTTGGCGCCCACTCACCGCTTCCTGACGCAGGCGCACAGTCGGTCGAATGGCCCTCCCCGACGCGGCGCCCGGCACCAGGCGGACGGCCGCGGGTACGCGAGGGCGATGGGCGACTGACGGTCTCGTTCGCCAACGGGACATCGGTGCGCTTCCATACCGATAACCCCGGGATCGGCACAGTCAGGGTGGACAGGACTGCGCTGCGCGACCGTTTGGCCCCTCCCATCCGGCCACTCATCGAGACTGAGTCTGGAGGACGCTACGAGACGTGTCGCTTCGTGGGATGGGACCTGGTTGGCGATGACGCGGTGGTGGTGCGGACAGACCTGATCGAGAAGGGCACGGGGGTAACGGATCACCTCAATTGGGTCATTGAGCCCGCCGAGCTGGATGTCTATGAACGCAGCTACCGGGGCTTCCGCTACAGCTTCGAATTCATGAGCGGCGAAAACCGCGTCGTAGGCATCTGGGACAGGTCGGGCTGGGCCCTCGGCGGTGACGTGGAGGGAGCGTTCGTGCGCGCTCCCGGCGGGCAGTATGGCATGCCGCGCGCCAACGTCATCTCGGATGCCATCGCCATCGAGGGCCGGCCGGTCATCCCCTTCCTGTCCACGCCCTGCTTCGAGTTTGCCGGCAGGTCCGGCACTGGACTGATGCTCTCGTTCTTCGACGACATCGCGTACATCGAGTCCTGGATTGAGAAGCAAGTGGGAGAAGAGCAGATCAGGCACTTCGCGCATCACTACTTCACATCGGCTACGTCGGCGCGCACCTCTGCCCGCTGCATTGTCTTCTCCCCTTGCGGTGACCGGACCCTTCTGGGCCTGGAGGACGAGTGGACCTGGGCGCGCGACGCGGTGCGCGATCGCTATCGCGATCAGGTGGGCATGACACGGCCGCGCCTGCTGCCGACCGCGCGGTTCGTCGCACCCCCCTTGTACGTGGAGAACGACGACACGGCCAGCTTCGAGTCGGTCATACCGCTGCTTCCCCGGTTGAAGGAACTGGGCTACGAGGCCTTGATGTTCAACTCCATCTGGGAAAGCCTCGACCGGGAGGGCAATCCGGAGCCCGGCAGGTGTTCGATTACCGGGCTGGAGGTGGTGGAAGCGTGGGGCGGCGAGAAGAGTCTCAAGAAGCTGGTCGAAGCCGCTCACGCGGTTGATCTGAAGGTCATCTCATGGGCCCCGACGGCACTCAACCGCCGTGACAGTGAGCTTCTGAGAGAGCACCCGGAGTGGATCTGCCGACTGCCGGACGGCGAGCCGAACACCTACGGCTCCCCCGGCTCCTATCTGCCCGGCCATGAACTCACGTACGTGAACCTGCGCAGCGGCTACTACGACTACTCTCTGCGGCGCTACAGACACATGCGCCGCGAGGTGGGCCTTGATGGGCTGTGGCAGGACTCGTTCCACGCCCTCGGCCAACTGCACTACGAGAGTCCCACCCGCTTTACAAGCCACCTGCTGGCCGGCATCCGCCGCCAGGTCGCCCTGCAGCAAATGGGCTACCAGATCCTGAACACCGAGGGCCGGGGCCCCTTCGGCACCCCCTCCACCTCCTCTGCCAGTGTCGGAGCGATGTACAGCTCCGGCGGTCGCCGGGACTACCGCACGTCCAGGTACTACTACAGCGCCCTGGGCCCCGACACCTACTATCGCTCCATCGCCAACAACGCCACCCCGATGCTGCCCTACCGCGAATCCGATCACCCATGGTGGGACCACCGCGCAATTCCGACCAACGAGGCGCTCACCGAGGAGATCGCGCAGGCCAACCAGGATTACGCTGCCGTTCGCTCGCGGATGGTGCGCCGGTACCTGGTTCCGTCGGCGGAGAATCCGCTGCGGGAGATCGGAGGGCTCTGGCATGATGACGATGGGCAGGAGCAGGTGCTGTTCGCCTACGGCCGGTTCGAGTGGGATACACGCGGGTTCCGCCGGGTACAGGATGTGACGGCCGGGAAGCCGGCCCAAGTGGAAAACGGCATCCTGACCACTGAGCCGAAGCACACCTATCTGTTGATCGGATGAAACAAGCGTGCCGACACCGTGGGCCACTCGCGGGAGGCGCCAGCGCGAAGCCGTCGAAGACTGAACCATGAAGCTGACCTTCCTCGGCACCAGAGGCTACATCGAGCCGCAGACGGACGAGCATCTGCGGCACACCTCCACGCTGGTGACCTACAAGGGCAAGTCCATCCGCATCGACTGTGGCGAGGACTGGCGCGGCATGTGTGATGACACGCGCCAGCAGGCGTTCTTCATCACCCACTGTCATCCCGACCACGTCCTTGGGCTCAGGGACGGCGCTCCCGATCCGGTTTACGCGCCCCCGGAGGCCTGGGAGGAGATGTCCGACTGGCCCATCGACGACCAGCGTACCATCGAGCACCGCGAGGCCGTCACCCTCGAGGAGATCACAGTGGAGTGCTTCCCGGTGCAGCACTCCACGAAATGCCCTGCCGTGGGCTACCGCGTCTCCGCCGGCGTCGTGACCATCTTCTACGCGCCGGATGTGGTCTACATCCAGGATCGCGAGCAGGCGCTGACCGGCTGCAAGGCCTACGTCGGCGACGGAGCCACCATCGACCGCAACTTCGTGCGCAAGCAGAAGGACACCGGCGAGCTCATCGGCCACACGCCGGTGCGCACCCAGCTCACCTGGTGCAGGAAGCTCGGTGTCCCCACCATGATCGTCACCCACTGCGGCAGCCAGATTGTGAAGGGCGGCGCCGAGGCGGAGCAGAAGATCGCCGAGTACGCCGCGGAGCGCGGCGTGGAGGCCATCGTCGCCACCGACGGCATGGAGATGGTGCTGCGCTGACAAGGAGGTGCGCCGTGCCCTGGGCAGCTCTCATGCAAACGCTGCGTGGCGCTCTGGAGCGCCTCGGTGCATGGTGGCGTGGCGGCGATTCGGCCGAGTGGCTGGGCCGGAGCGGAGGAGAGCGGCACCGCAGCGGCTGGCGCGCCGAGGACTTCGCCGCCGCCGACCTCACCAGGCGTGGGTATCACATCCTCGGCCGCAACGTTCGTGTGGGGCCTGGCGAGATCGACATTGTGGCGGAGCACCACCGCCGCCTGGTGTTCGTGGAGGTCCGCTCTCGCGAGGAGGACTCCCCCGTCCGCCCCTCATCCACGCTCACGCGCGAGAAGCGCAGGCGGATCATCCGCTGCGGCCAGGCCTATATGCGACGCAAGGGCCTCGACCCGGCGGAGGTGCCCCCACGCTATGATATCGCCGAGGTATACGTCGATGCCACCGGCCGGCCCGTGCGCTGCGACGTCATCGTGGCGGGCGTCTCCGATCCCGACGATGAGTAGCCCCCTCACGGGGTCATCGCGTACTCCACCCAGGGCCACATGAGATGGCTGTAGAACCGGTGGCCGCCCTCGCCCCAGCGGTGTTCGAAGCGCTCCGGGACCGCGGCCGCCTGGTAGATGCGCCGCACGTCCTCAACCGCCCGCTCTACTTCAGCGGGAGGGAAGAGCGTATCCGCCCGGCCCGTCACCACCAGCAGGTGCCGCGGCGCGATGAGCCCTGCCACGTCCGAGAACTCCCCGAAGCGGTAGATCCCCGGGACCGTGTTGCAGTCACAGTGATGCACGATCCCGTTCTCGCCCACGTAGGTCACGAACGAGCAGCTTGGGATGGCCGCCGTCACGCGCGTGTCGCAGGCGGCGGCGTAGGTGGTTGCCATCCCGCCCCCGGAGTTGCCTACCATCAGGATGCGTCCTCCGTCCACCTCCGGCAGCGCTGCGGCCCAGTCGAGGAGCCGCTCCAGGTCCCGCACGCGCTCGCCGATGACCGTCCTCCCGGCAAGCAGCGCGTGGATCAGCTCGCTGCGGCACCCGCGGGCGTCATGCCGCTCGTTCACATCCGGGATGAGGTTGTCGTCGAAGCCGCGCATGTTGGGCGCCACGGCGAGGAAGCCGCGCTCGACCGCTTGCACCGCCACGTCGGCGTCCCTCTCGGCGATACGCTGGCGCCGCTGCTCGTCGTTGCCTACCGCCCCTGCGTAGGTATCGTGCCCACGCGCCTCGTGTCCGTGCGGCGTGACCGCCAGGGGGAAGGGCCCCTCGCCTTCCGGCCGCAGCAGCCAGAACTCCAGCCACCAGCCCGGCTCGGTCTCCATTCGCCCCAGACGCCGCGTGAACCCTCCGAGTTGCTCCGCCTCGTCCAGCTCCACTGCTGGCCGGTGCTGCGGCAGCTCCTGCTCCATGCGCTGCAGCCCGAGAAGCTTTCGCAGCGCCGGCCTCGCCTCGTCCTGCCAGCGCTGGACCTCACCAGGGGTGCTGCCTGTGAATGCGAACTCGCGGCGGTCAGTGGCGTAAAGGCGGCGCAGATGTGCCAGGACATGCTCATCGTGCGCGTGCTCGGCGGGCGGCTCCATCTCGGCTGCCTCCAGTGGTGGTATGCGTCGCCTCCGGTCCGAGCTCCATTCGAGCGCCAGCGAGCGGCCACCTCCATGTAGAGAATGGGAGCGATCCGTGGCAACTCGTCCCACCACGAGCCCTGGTACCGGACGATCTCCTGAGGGCTGAGCATGATGGTGAGCGCTCTTGTCAGATGCCTGGTCATCGGCGCGGCGATTGCGGCGCCAATCACGCCGATCGGCACCCTGTACATCAGGCGCACTCTGGCGGCCGGCCGCCTCGCTGGTTTCGTTTCAGGCCTGGGTGCGGCGATCGTCGATGGCATCTACGCGGCCGTTGCCCCCCCCCCTCGACCTGACGGCCATGTCGGGCGCGCTGATGCACCATCACACCTGGTTCCGCGGCATCGGCGGGCTTTTCCTGCTCCTCCTGGGTGTGCGCACGTTCCTCACCAGGCCGCCTCAGGCACCTGCACCGGGGGCCTCACGAGGGCTCTTGGGCGGCTTCGCGACGACCTTCGTGCTCTCGCTGACCAACCTGGCCACAATCCTCGTTTTCGCGGCCGTCTTCGGCGGACTGGGACCTGCGCCCGGCGAGGCCACCGTGATCGAACCCGGGTTGCTGACCGCTGGTATGGTCATCGGCTCCGCGCCTGGTGGCTCGCTCTGAGCCTCATGGTCGGGCAACTCCGGGCCAGACTGGATACCGCCGCTTTGGTCTGGGTCGACCGAGCCTCGGGGGGTTGTGCTCTTCGGCTTCGGAGTGGCGATCCTCATCAGCGTAACAGTGTAGTCTCCAGCCGGCGCAATGGGCCGAGAACACGCTGAAGGCCGCCATCCTCGACCCGAGTCGCGCAAGTCGCAGACTGCGTGCTCTGTAGCCGCCTGGCGTGGCGGTCTTCGCGGGCACATACGCACGGCACCCAGCGCGACTGGGGGCATCTGAGAGCTTGCGGACAGGCTTTCGTGTGCTGACCGCGCGATGGGCACACTGGTGAATGGGGGGTTTACAGCGAGGGGGGTTTGGTGTAGAATACGAGGTGAGCGCTCCCCGGTAGCTCAATGGAAGAGCGGATGGCTGTTAACCATTAGGTTGCTGGTTCGAATCCGGCCCGGGGAGCCAGCACTCTTATAACACTTCTCCGTCATCGACCGCTAGCGTAGGGACGCCCCGGGCGCGATATTCGTCGGCCAACTGATACGCGCGGGGGGCCGCCGCCGTCATGGCCGTCAGGCCTATCAGGTCGGGCTCGATGCCGAGATCGGCGGGCTCGATGCTTTCGTCAATGATCGTGACGTTATGTTGCGCGGGCGCCAGTCCCGCTACCGTCATGAGGCCGAGAGGCGGGAAGAGCGGCCTCCCAAGTCGGCTCTCTTCGCCCCGGGAACGTGCACCCTCGGCTGCAATCAGACATATCTCCACGATTGCTTCCTCCCTGTCATCGCGATTCTCGTCCGCGGTCTGTCGCTGTAGCGGCTCATACGACTTCGCGTTACCCGGGAGAAAGCCATCCATCGTCTTCCTCGTAGATCTCCGCGTAGCCGGCGTACGTGCCCGATTCGGTCCACATCTCATCGGCAATCTCCTGCCACTGCGCCGCACGCGCGGCGATCTCCTCATGGAGGTCCGTCAGGATGCGCTGGCGGTGCTGGGTGTCCCGCGCGCCACAGGCCTCGACCGCCGACTTGAGCACCTCGGGATGATCGACGATCTGACAGGGGGCGAGCGGATTGTTCTGCTTCTCCCGCTGCCCCTCGCGGATGTGGCTGAAGAAGTCGCTTCTAACCGCATCCATCAGTGGTGTGTCGGAGTCGGTCTCGTGGATGTTGATGTCCGAGTACATCATAAACACGCAGGGGCAGATGTCACCACGGTGGGTGATGTGGAGGTAACCGCCCGAGCGGCCCCCCGCGATACAACCATGCGCCATCGGGCCGCTGTTCCAGAAGTCGGCGACGAAGATCGGCTCGGAGGTGAGCCACCTGTACGTGGTCTCGGCCACCACCCGCCGCTGTTCGGGCGTAACGGTCAGCGACAGGTCCGGATCGCGCCCGACGGGGATGTACATGAAGTACCAGGCGTAGAGGCAGCCCGCCTCGATGAGCAGGTCCAGGAACTCGTCGGAGGTAACGGTCTCCCAGTTCTGGGTGGTATAGGTGACCGAGGCCCCGAAGGCCACCCGATTCGCACGCAGCCGCGCCATGGCGTTCATCACGCGATCGAATGTCCCCTCGCCCCGCCGAGCATCGGTCTGCTCTCGGAAACCCTCGATGCTGATGGCCGGCGTGACGTTACCGAGATCCGCCATCTCAGCGGACATGGTCCCGTCTATGAGGGTCCCGTTGGTATACATCAGGAACAGCATGTCATCGTACTGAGCACACAGTTCGCGTAACCCGCGGTCTTCGCCGGGTATCCGGTCCCAGAACAGAGTGGGCTCACCGCCGGAGAGAACGGCGAAGCGGCTCCCCCAGGAACGGGCTTCGTCGAGCAGGCGCTCAATATCACGATACGACAGGTGCGGCTCACGGTCGCCGTAGGCCCCGGCGTAGCAGCCCACGCAATGCAGATTGCAGGCGGCCAGTGGCGAGATAACGATGAACGACGGCACGGTCACGCCCAGCTCTTCCTCAAGCCGATCCCGCCGCCTGCCTCCCTCCCAACTGTGCTCAACGAACAGGGCCGCCAGGCTTCGACGATACTTCTCGTTGCAGCCTTCGATCATGCGCCTGATCAGCCGAATGGCCGGTCGGTCCTCCTCGATCGCCTCCTCCAGCATCCGCAGTAGGCGTCTGTACTCATAGTTCGGAGCGACGTACTTGCCCAGCCGACTTACCCGCCTGAGCTCCTCGACGAACCGCTCCTCATCGCGGCTGAGCTTCGCGACTCCATCGATGATGCGGGTCTTGAGGTCTATCATGCTCACTCACCCTCGATTGACATGTCTGGCGCACGGGGAGCGAACCTGGCGAGATCGGTCTCCGCAACCGCGACAGCATTGTCCTTTCTCGCAGCGGTTCGCCCCGTTCCTCTACGGCGCATTCATGCATTCCGACCCAGCGTAACTACTCACGTTGCGGCTTGTCTCGTACGTAGAGTGTACCCCCCCCCGTAAGCTTGTCAAGGAAAGGCCGGAACTTTTCGCGCAGACATCTGCCTTGAATACCAAAGCTTACACTCGCAGCCACCATCACACCAGGAGACGCAGCCATGTCGCGCTTGACCCGCGAGCAGCTCGAGCAGTTGTCGAAGGATGAACTGATTGACATCATCCTCCGACAGCAGGAGATCATTGAGCTTCAGCAGGCTCGCATTGAGCAGCTTGAGGCCCGCGTCTCCGAGTTGGAGGCGCAGATTGAGCGCCTCACCGGGCCGCCCAAAGACCACACCAACTCCTCCGTCCCTCCCTCGAAGAGCCGCAAGCCCAACCGTGGTGGCCGAAGCAACGCCAAACGTGGGCCGAAGAAGGGCCATCAGGGCCACTCCCGCCGCCGTCAGGAGCCGGACATTACGCTGCAGTGTCGGCCCACCCGCTGCGATGATTGCGGCGCCGACCTGTCCCATCTGCCCG
Organism: Armatimonadota bacterium; assembly: GCA_034722055.1. Classification (GTDB taxonomy): domain Bacteria; phylum Armatimonadota; class Zipacnadia; order Zipacnadales; family UBA5352; genus JAYENL01. The sequence goes on along the minus strand of JAYENL010000281.1, from coordinate 6,458 downwards.
GCAGAGAAATCGGCTCCAGTCAGGTGGTGGAGATACCTCCGGTGCGGCCGGTGGTGATCGAGGCCCGGCGCTACGAGGTTGATTGCCCACATTGTGGTCACCACCAGCAGGCCGAGTACCCACCGGGCCTGGAGCCTGAGCGCACCTTCGGGCCGCGCATCGAGGCGCTGGTGGCCTATCTCCAGCACGTGCAACACATCTCCTACGAGCGCCTGCAGCAGTTGATGGCGCAGGTCTTCGGCCTGGACATCAGCCAGGGCGCGATCGCCGGAGAAGCCTGCCGGCTTCTCTTAAGAGTTCGCCACGCGAACTCCACAACATCGTGCGGCGGCTGGCCGAGAATCTCCAGCCACAGGCGGAGCGAATACGCGAGAGCATCCGGGCCAGTCCGGTCATCGGGTGTGATGAGACCGGTGCCCGCGTCGATGGCAACAATCGCTGGCAATGGGTCTTCGAGACGCCGCAGGCGAGCTATCACGTCATCGCCGACAGCCGCGGGAGCCGCGTCATCGAAGGCGTCCTGGGTGACGCAAAGCCGCAGGTGTGGGTCAGTGACTGCTTCAGTGCCCAAGAGCGATCCCGAAGCCGGCTGATCCCGCCGGCGGACTTACTGGACATCGCGTTATTGGGCCCAGCCAACAGCTCGACGGACTGAACAAATGGGGCGTTTCAGGACAGAGTCAAGCTTGCATTTGCCTATTGATTTCGGCAAAAAGTGAGGTGCTGATGTGGGCGGAAGGGGCTCCGGCACCTGGTATCGGACCGGCACGAAGCAGACCACGGCGGGCATTCGGCGGCTGGACGTGCGGGATCTCCAGCGCGAGGGTGTCCTGGTGGCAGGGAAGGAGACGCAGTGGGCCTGGTGGGACAGCCAAACAGGTGAGAGGACAGCCTGGATACGCATCATCGGTGGCGAGAAACGCGTGGTCTTGCGGTATCGCTGGCGCCTTGTAAAGGGGGGATGGTGGGGCGCCGGGGACTGGCAAGACGTCGAGGAGATCGTCCCGATAGAGCGGACGCCCTGCAACTTCGGAGGGTCGCGGCCTTGGTTCCGCTGTCCGGGCGTGGTCAACGGCGTGCACTGCGGGCGCCGGGTGGCCATCCTCTACGGTGCGGAGAAGTACTTCCTCTGCCGGCACTGCTATGACCTCGCCTACGAGACCCAGCGGATGGACGAGGCCAAGCGGCTTCAACACAAGGCCCAGAAGATCCGGATGCGGCTTGGTGGGGAGCCTGGCACCGCCCATCCATTCCCACCGAAGCCGAAGCACATGCACTGGGACACCTACGAGCGGCTCCGGAGAGAGGCCGAGCAGGCGGCGGATAGATCGCTTATCCTGACGGTGGCGAAGTTCGATGAGCACATGCGCCGTTTGGTCGCGCTTGAGGAGGAGTACAGCGAACTGTTCGGAGCGGAAGGGTGAAGCGTACGGAATACCCTACGCGGCGCTCAGGATGCGCGAGAATCGGCGCGCGGGATCTCTGCGGGTAAGACCTGCCGCGAAAAAACTAAGTCCGTACAGCGCATTCTGGTGCGTTTGGCCCCTGAGCCAGGCCCTGAGGCGCTCAGAGAGAACTCAAGACGGGTCGCAGAATGTGAACCCGAGTGGCAGGAGGCACTTGGAGTGACCGCCCAGGATGTTGGTACGGAGGTCACCAGTCGAAAGAGTGCCTGAAGGAATGACGGGGCCATCTCGTGAACGATACGCTGCCTGTCGGTGAAGAGCCGCTCGCGACCACCACGCCTACGACCGAATGTGCAACAACCAGGGGAAGAGTGCGCACTGCAGGGGGTCCTTCAGATGGAGCAGTCCGAGGACGGCATCAGGGAGCACGTTCAGAAGCACTTCGAACTTCTGCGCGACTCTGGTGGCGACAAGCGCCAAGTCCTCTTCGACCTGTTCTCCGGACTCAACTATCGCGTCCTGCCAGATCTTCCGCCCCCGCTTTCTACCACTGACTGGTCCGAGGCCGCCCGGGCCGCGATCAGCGAGGACGCACCGTTCGGCCCGGCGATCATCGCCGAGGGTGGGGGCAGCGGCAGGCTTGACCTGGACTTCGGCGATGGGGTCAGGCCGGGCGGCTTCAAGATCATCTACATCCCCATTCAGGAGGGGCAGACGAACGCCGCCCCGCTTCGGCTGACCGACGAGCGTGTCATCGCCGAGCGGCTCATGCGCGACGACGCGCACCCGGACTCCCTGCTTGTTTTCTCCGACCCGAAGCAGCAGTACTGGCACTTCGTCAATGTGCGCCGCGTGACGCGCGCGGAGGCTGAACGCCGTGGGCTTCGGCGCCGACACCGCCTCCGCCGCATCGCCGTCGGCCCAGAGGACAAGCTCCGGACGGCCATCGATCAGTTCTCCAAGATCGCCTTGCCGCTCGACCTGGCAGACACCGCCACCGCCCAGCAGATACACGAGCGCCATGACCAGGCCTTCAACGTCGAGCAGGTCACCGACGACTTCTTCAGGGACTTCAAGGAGCGCTACTTCGAGCTCGAAGAGAGTCTGCTGCAACAGGTCGATGATCGGCAGTGGGCCCATGACTATGCTCTCCGTCTGCTGAGCCGCCTGATGTTCGTCTACTTCATCCAGCGGAAGCGATGGATCGCAAACGACTCCAACTTCATGGCCACCTACTGGGAGCGCTACCAGAAGGCGACCGGCGGCGACGGGACCTTCTACCCGAACTGGCTCTGGCCGCTGTTCTTTGAGGCTTTCCAGGACGCAGGCACGTCGGCTAGAATCCTGCAGCGCAAGTATATCCCCGAGGACCTGCGCCAGGCCCTTCGTAACGCGCCCTACCTCAATGGTGGTCTCTTTCGGCAAGAGCAGCTTGACCGCAAGCACGCCGAGGACTTTGAGATCAGCGACGGCTTCTTCGCCACTCTCCTGCACTCTACTGAGGATCTCACAGAACAGCCGGGCTTCCTCGAGCGTTATAACTTCACTATCTCCGAGGACAGTCCCCTCGATCAGGAGGTCGCCGTCGATCCTGAGATGATCGGGCGCGTCTACGAGTCGCTCGTGAACATCAGCGAGTCCAGCTCCGATATCGCCGATGACCGTGAGGAGCAGCGGAAGGCCGGAATCTTCTACACTCCGCGCACCGAGATCGACCTCATGTGCCGGCTGGCGTTGTCGGACTACCTGCGCAACCACCTTGGCGAGCAGCACCGTGACCTGATCTACGAGCTTACGTTCTCACTGGAGGCAGAGGAGAAGGAGGCGGCCGATAAGAAGGTCTCCGAGGTCGATCTGTGGCCCGCAATCTCCCATCTGCTGGAGCATGTCACCGTCGTCGATCCTGCCTGCGGATCGGGGTCATTCCTCGTCGGCATGATGAACATCCTCGCGGACCTGCGGTTACGCGCCGACGAGTACGTCGGCCGGAACCCCACCGTCTACGGCCTCCACCGAGATATCATTCGCACCAGCCTCTACGGGGTTGACGTGATGGATTGGGCCTGCCATGTCGCCGAACTGCGGCTGTGGCTACAGCTCATGATCCACGCTGATCCCGCCCCAGGTGAGCTTCAGGGACCCAGGCCGCTGCTGCCGAACCTTTCTTTCAAGATCCGCCACGGCGACAGCCTCGTTCAGGAACTGGGCGGCGTCAACCTCGCCCACCTGAAGGCCGATGCCGACATAGAGCCCGCGACCAAGTCCGAACTGCGCCGCCTGCGCAGCGACAAGCTCAGTTTCTATGATGCCCAACAGCAGGACCCCGAGCGCGAGGCGGCGCTTCATGCCCGTGAGCAGAATCTCTTCCTCCGCATCTGCCGCGAGAAGGCAGCGAAGCTCGAGCGCCGGATGACCGAGATCGAGGACGACCTCGCGGCGACCACGCCGACACTCATGGGTGACGAGCCCGCCGTGAAGGGCCAAGAGCGGAAGCGCCTGGAGGCAAGACGTGAGAGCTTCGACGCACAGGTCCAGCGCCTCGAGCAGGTCCGCGCAGCCATCGGTCAGCAGAAGCAGGTGCCGTTCGTCTGGGACTTGGCCTTCGTCGAGATCTTTGAGGGCGAGGATCAGGGCTTCGATATCGTCGTGGGCAACCCGCCATACGTCCGCCAGGAGAAGATCGCGGACCCGGCCGCGGAAGACGGACAGTCCAGGCCGGGGCGCGATCGCTACAAGAACGCGCTGCAGCGGTCCGTCTACGCCGCCTATCCGCACTACTTCGGGCGGGACCCCGGCGACCCTCGACTGACTCTCAGCAGGCGCAGCGACCTCTACATCTACTTCTACTTCCACGCCCTCTCGCTGCTCAACCCGCGGGGCGCGTTCTGCTTCGTCACCTCCAACTCGTGGCTCGATGTCGGCTACGGCAAGGAGCTGCAGGAGTTCCTCGCCCGCCAGGTCCCGATGCACATGGCCATCGACAATCAGGTGAAGCGGTCGTTCGCACTCTCTGATGTCAACACCGTCATCGTGCTCTTCGGCGCGCCACGCGAGGAGCGTAACGCCTGCCTCGACCACACCACGCGCTTCGTTATGGCCCAGGTACCCTTTGAGCAGATGCTGCACCCGGTCTTCATGTGGGAGATCGACGGGGCCACCGAACGCACGCAGAAGCCCGAGTTCCGCGTCTTCCCGAAGGAACAGCGCGAACTGCTCGAAGCCGGGATCGAGGGCGACGATGAGGACGAGGGCAACCGGCTCCTCGACACGGTCGGCAACTACGGTGGCGACAAGTGGGGCGGCAAGTACCTGCGGGCGCCGGAGATCTACTGGGAGATACTCGAACGCGCCGGCGACCGGCTCGTGCCCCTCGGGGAGAGCGCGGAGGTGCGCTTCGGCATCAAGACCGGCTGCAATGAGTTCTTCTACTTGCCGAACAAGCACTTCGAGATCGAGGTTCATGGCGACGAGGTACGATTGATCCCTCTCCGTGACGGACCGATCGATATCCGGTTGCCGATTTCGCTATTGCATCCCGCCATGGTTCGGTTGATCCATGCGACTCAACCTGTCGCAACCGCAGAGGCGGCTTCCCATTGGCTTGTCGATTTGCCAGCCGACATCTCAGGGGCCGAGTTCCAGGGGGCGCGGCAGTACGTAAGATGGGGCGAGGAGAATGGCTTCCACAGCGGCGCCAGCTGTGCCTCGCGCGATCCTTGGTTCCATATTCCGGAGACGACTTGGGCCCCGGTACTGCTTCCGAGACGTCAGAAGAGGCGCGCCATTGCCTTCCTCAATAAAGCCCATCTGTATGCGTGCGACGGTCTCGTGATGATCAAGCCACAGATGGAAGAGCCGACCGCCTCGATAGTGGCCGCCGCGCTGACCAGCGCACTGAGCATGATTGAGCGGGAGTCGTTTGGCAGTGCAAACTTTGGCCAGGGAGTGCTTGAGACACAGAAGGGCGATGTGCCAGGTCTCTTGGTACCAAGCCCGGCGATCCCAGCGGCAGAGGCCGCGGACCTCCTCAACGCATTCAACGATTACGGCCGTCGGCGTACCCTCATGATCTATGACGATGTTCGCATGGCTGATCGTATTGAGATGGAGCGGAGATTCCTCCGTTTCATCGGCATCGAGAGGCCGGATGAAGTGATCGACGAGCTCTTTGACCGGACCTGCAGGATGGTCTGGCGTCGAATGGCCAAGTCGGACAACGCTCGTGAAGCTCGCGAGACGTATGATGAGTGGCTTGCGTCGGGAACGTCATTCGACGCCGAAGCCGAAGACCTAGACATCTGACGAGATTCTCAGTGCGGATACCTCAATGACTGGTATCATCGACCGCAGCACTAAGCTCGCGCGGCCTACACGGGGTTGTCTAGGGTAGCCCCCGGCGCTGAAGCACTGCTTCTGGAACTTCCAGTTGACGAAGGAGACGTCATGATGACTGCGAGAATACAGGTTCCCAGGGAGGCGCTTGCGGAGTTCTGCCGCCGCAATCAGATCCGCAGGCTCTCGCTGTTCGGGTCCGTGTTGCGCGAGGACTTCGGCCCCGACAGTGACGTAGATGTGCTGGTGGAGTTCGAGCCAGAGGCGAGGGTCGGCTTCTTTGCCCTGGTGCGGATGGAGATGGAGCTGTCGGAGCTGCTCGGGCACAAGGTCGATCTGAACACCCCGGGGTTTCTGAGCAAGTACTTCCGCGACCAGGTGCTGGAGGAAGCTGAGGTGCAGTATGCCGCCGGATAGGGACGAGGTCAGGCTGCGCCACATGCTCGAGCATGCTCGGGAGGGCCGCGGCGTGGGTATCGTGCGTGGGCGGCTTTGAGGCCGTCGCGGAGGTGCGATTCCGGAGCGGAACATGTTGACTTACAGAGCTTCTATGCCTATAATTACAGTAAGACACTGCCGTGAGGTGCCCGATGGCCTCACGAAATACACTGCCGGGCCCTTCGGGGCTCGAATGATTCCGCCGGGGACCCTCGTGTGAGGGTCCCCGTATTCTGTTCTCGGGAAGGCCTTTCCGATGCCATACCGGGTGCGGCTGTTCAT
>JAYENL010000280.1:0-4568 GCA_034722055.1 Armatimonadota bacterium | reverse complement strand
TAGAGAGAAGGCCGACGGGCAGCCTGTCGTGCCGTCAGGAGGGGCGGGGTTCCCTGCCCGCCCGGTCGTCGTTCGTCGTGCCGTTTGGAGGGGCCGGTCTCCGTCCCGGCCCTCGTCGTTCCGCGTTAGTCCGACGAGAAAGGGCGCACGGAGAGGAGTGTGCGTACCACGCAACGTCCCAAGGGCGGCGGGCGGGGGCGCCCGCCTCCCATTCTTGTGGAACGGTTGGAGCGCCACAAATGGCGCACGAAGAGGAGTGTCCCTGCCACGGAACGGCGTCGCTTGCAGTCGTCGGGCTGGAAGCCCGACCTACGCGATGAAGAGAGCAGGCACACGGGCGCTCGTCGTGTCGTCAGGAGGGGCGGGCTTCCTGGCCCGCCCGGCCGTCGCTCGTCGTGCCGTTTGGAGGGGCCGGTCTCCGTCCCGGCCCGGCCGTTGTCGTTCCGCGTTAGTCCGACGACAAAGGGCGCACGGAGAGGAGTGTGCGTACCACGGAACGCCCCAACGGCGGCGGGCGGGGGTGCCCGCCTCCCATTCTTGTGCAATGGTTGGACGGTCACAAACGGGGTACGGACAGGAGTGTCCGTGCCACGGAACGGCGCCGCTTGTAGTCGTCGGGCTGGAAGCCCGACCTACGCGATGAAGAGAGCAGGCACACCGGCCTCGTCGTGCCGTCAGGATCGGCGGGCTTCCTTGCCCGCCCGGTCGTCGTTCGTCGTGCCGTTTGGAGGGGCCGGTCTCCGTCCCGGCCCTCGTCGTTCCGCGTTAGTCCGACGACAAACGGCGCGCGGACAGGGCAAGGCCCATGCGCATCCCCGGCGAGGGATGACGACCCCTGGCGTGGAACACATCCGTAGACCTCAGGCAGTTCGGTTGGCTGTGGGGATGGTACGTGTTGGTTCGCCTGGATACGGCGCTGGAGCATACCGACCTTCAGATGCCCCCGAACTACTTCGTGCGCTGAGAGCGGGCATCAAGGAGTGAGAGCAATGCGTCCCATGCGATTCGCGCTGATGGTGCTGGCGGCACTGGTGGCAGCAGCCGCGTGCTGTCAGGAGACGCAGGAGCAGAACCTGCTGCAGAGCCCCGGCTTTGAGGATCTCGACGGCGAGACGCCCACGGGCTGGAACATCAGCGGCGAGGCGGAGTTCGTGACCGACCCGGCCATCGCCCACTCCGGCCAGCGCTGCGCGAAGGCGCGCTTCGAGGACGCCGCCGCGCAGCAGATAGCGATCCAGGGCGGGGCGGCCTACCGCGTCACCGGCTGGATCCGCCGCGTCAAGCCGGGCGGGGCGGAGGTGCCCAAGATCAAGGTCTACTTCCTGGACGCCGACGGGGAGCGGGCCGACGTGCAGGCGGCGCCCTTTGAGGATGTCGCCGCGGACGAGTGGACCCGCTGGGAGACTGTCATGCAGGCGCCCTTCAACGCGGTCACGATGAACGTGACGCTGCGAGGGTTCTATACCGGCAGCGAGTGGTTCTACTACGATGACCTCGCGGTGCAGCAGGTGCCCGCGATCTCGTGGCCGGCGCCGGAGGACACGCCGAATCTGCACGGCATGACGGTCACCGTCCCGGACATCGCTGACGTCTGGACCGATGCTCTGCTGCGCATGCCGCCCGCGTCGCAATCTCCCGCCGACGGAGTGCTGGACAGCTCCGCGCTGCTGCGCGGGGAGAGCGTGCGCGTGGAGCTGCAGCGGCCCATCGAGGCGAGGTGGGCGCTGATCCACACCATGCGGCCGGAGATGAACCTGGGCGGGGCGGCGCTGCTGGGCAGGGGGCCCAGCGATCCGATCCTCGGCGCCAAGATGTGGACCATCCTCGCCGGAAGCGAACCCAAGGACGAGCTGGTCACGTCGCTGCAGTTCGAGCCACGGGAGGTCAACGAGGTCATCCTCGATGTGCCTGACGATGCCGAGGTGCACCTGCACGAGATGCAGCTCTTCGGGCTCAGCGAGGATGGGGCGCTACCGGGCGAGCGCGTGGAGATGGGCCTGGCGGCAGGGCCTGCGCCCGAAGCCGTGGCGGAGGATCTGCCGATGGCCTTCGCTGCCGAAGAGCACCGGGACACGCTCGTGGCCGCGGAGGGCCAGCAGGCCGAGGCGGTCCTGGAGCTGCCGGCAGAGGAACACCTGAACGTCTTCGCCACGCCGCGAGATGACCGCTACGGCCTCGCCGCTCTGAGCGTGGATCTGGCGCTCTCGGGCGGGGGCGACGGGGACATGATCGAGATCGCGCTCAAGCGCCCCGAGGAGCTGGACGTGAACGTGCGCTGGGTGACCTACACGGACCGGGGCTTCGAGCGCCCCGCGGGTGAGCGACGCGACTACGCGACCGTCTTCCGCGCGGTGAGTCGGGTCGAGAATGGGCGACTGTCGGTGAGCTTCGACGTCCCGGATCTCGTCTGCGCCGCCGAAGAGCCGGTGTGGCTGACACTCCGGCCGCGGAGGGATATGACACTGGACCTCGCGGACTCGAGCCTTGCCCTGAACGTGATCGCCTCTGAGGATGCCTACGCTGAATACCTGCCACAGCTCGAGCGGCTGGTACGGCGCATGTACTCCGACGCCAGCGAGGCGCACGTCTACGACGGCCGCGACTGGTCGCAGATGATCATCGGCGACTACGTGCGGCGGGTGCTGGAGATCGACCCGGACAACATGCCCGCGAGTTACATCCACCGGCGCATCGCGCATGTGAAGGAGCCCGTGGAGCTGGCGCGCCCCGGGCCGGCGGACGCGCCGGACTGGGCCGTGTGGGCGCGCGAGGCGCTGCGGAATCGCCACGAGATCATCACCTGGTGGCTGGACAACCGCCAGCAGGCGAACGGGGAGCTGGCCGGGCACATCAACGACGATGGCGAGTTCTCGTGCAACTGGCCGAGCCAGTATCTGATGACCGGCGACGAGCGCATCGCGGACGGGCTGCACAAGCTGGCGGACGTGGCGTGGGAGATGAGCGCGGGCACGGGCTACACGGTGGGCTCGCGGGACGTGGAGCACGCCGCCGAGGACCAGTCCTGCACCCAGCCGCAGGTGCTGCTGGTGGACTACGGCAATCCGGAGGCCCTGGAGCGCTTCATGACCATGTCGAGCTACCTGGACTTCTGGACGGCCATCAACGAGGTCGGCAGGCGGCAGTTCAGGTCCTACATGTTCAACACCAAACAGATCTGGGATGATCCGCCCTTCGACATCGACCAGCCCTACTGCCCGCTGTCCATGGTGGGGACCGGGCACCTGGTGTGGTACACGCATAGCCCCGAGATCGAGCGCATCTTCCTGGAGGAGGCCGAATCCTGGGCGCTGGCCTGCCTCAGCACCGACAAGGGCAAGCCGGAGGGGCAGATCCCCAAGGAGATTCTCTTCCGCAACTCCGAGATCAACCCCTACGAGCCCTACCCGAACAACCCCATCCTGCAGAAGCGCGGCTCGCTGTACCGCAACGGCGCCGGCGCCTACATCGTGCAGTACTTCATGCGCGGGGCCTACGCCCTCACGAACGACGATCCCTGGGCGGAGGTGGTGGCACTGTGGGAGCCCGCGGACGAGGAGAAGGTCGCGCGCGGCGAGCAGACGCTCGCCACCTTCCGCGATCCCGACGCGAGATGGCGGCCCAGCCAGACCGAGACGAATCTGTACGACGCCTGGCAGGCCACCGGCGACAAGTCGTGGCTGGTGGAGGAGCTGAAGGAGGTGGTGCGCCAGCAGATCCGCAATCGCTGGCTGCTCACCGAGGCCGAGCCCTATACCGACCGCGTCCCGGTGCCGGGGCGGACGCTGCTGTCACACATGTTCCTGGGCGACTGGACGTCGGGCAAGTCCCATGTGCCGGGGCACTGGGTGAGCTGGGAGGGCGGCGGGCTGGACTACGCGGCGCTGCTCCTCGACGCCGAACCGGACCGCCTCAAGGCCCTCGTCCACAGCTTCCACGAGCAGCCGACGCCCATGACCATGCGCGTGTGGCGACTGCCGCACGGGCGCTACGAGGTCACTGTGGGCGTCGATAGCGACGGCGATGACCAGCCGGACGCGCAGGTCAGGACCGAGGAGCAGGAGCTGTATCGCTACGACGGCGCACTGCAGTTCACGGCGCGGCCGGGCGAGACGCTGGTCATCGAGCTGACGCTGCTGGAGCAGCTTGAGGACATCCGCGAGCGCCCGGATCTGGCCGTCGGCCCCGATGATGTGAGGGTCGAGGATGACGGGCTGACGGTGACGGTGCACAACGTCGGCGGCTCACGCTCGCCGCTGGCGTGGCTGCAGGTGCATGGCGAGGGCGGGGACGCGATCGGTCGAGCGCGCATCCGGGGCCTCCGCCCGCCGCATGACCTTGAACCGAGCACGGCGGACGTGCGCGTGCAGCTTGACGCGGGCGCGGAGCCGGCCCGAGTGGTCCTCGACCCGGAGGAGGAGATCGCCGAGATCACGGAGGCGAACAATTGACATAGGTAGGCCCTCACGGGCTGTCCCTGTCACACCACCGTGCGTACGGGTCCGTACACGGCGGTTCGATCAGATTGAGGCTGCGTCCCTGACGCGCAGTTGTGGCAGGCCCAGTTCGGC
>JAYENL010000279.1:0-21244 GCA_034722055.1 Armatimonadota bacterium | reverse complement strand
CGCTCGCCGCCCTCCTCGCGGCCGGCCCCGCGGTCCTCGCCCTGACCGGGCGCCCGGCCCTCGGGACCGAGGCCCTGGGCGGGACCCTCCTCCATCCCCGGCCGGCGGTTGTCCGTGAGCCACTGCGGGACCTGCACGAACCGCGGCTCAGCCCCCGGAGTCGCCAGGCGGGGCATGGAGGCGGAGAAGATGACGATGAGGATGACCACGATGGCGCTGGCGGCGATCCAGGCGGGCGTGACGGCCGGCGCCAGCGAGATCCCCCGCCGACGCACCTGCATCCGCAGCGCCGACAGGTTCGTCAGCGCCAGCAGCAGCAGCGCGAAGAGCACGTAGGCGCCCATGCACCAGAAGGCCACCCGCGCGTGCTCCCCCTCCCCGCCGATGGTCCTCTGGCCCACCGCGAAGAGCACCAGTGCCGCCAGCGACACCCACAGCACCAGCCTCCCGGGGTGCCGCGGGCGCACCTGGGCGTGATCCACCTCCTCATCCGGCTCGCGACCCTCATCGTCGGGGTAGCGCCACTCCTCAGCCAGCAGCGTCCAGAGGCCGCCCTCAAGCTGCGTCTCGACGTTCTCCTCCAGCGTGGCCTCGCGGGTCACGGCACTGGCGGCCCACCAGACGACCCCCACGAGGGCCCAGTTGAACAGCAGCGCCAGCCACTGGCCCTGGTCCGCACCGCCGTAGAAGGCTCCCGCGCGGCCGGTATAGACGTAGACGAAGAGCGCGATGGCGCCCGCCAGCAGCGCCGAGTAGTAGCCCGCGATGGCCGCGCCGCCGTACTTGGTGCGGATGCGCGCGATGCCGATGCAGGCCAGCAGGAACCAGAACACCACCCATCGCAGCGGGCCCACGGCGTGAGGGCCGGCCAGTGTGGCACGCACCTCAATGAGGTAGTACAGCAGGCTGCCCAGCAGGCCGAAGACGCAGATCGGGATGGCCACCTCGGTCAGCCAGTCGAACTGCGGCAGCGGCTCGCGCCGCTGAGGCTCCTCAGCGCCGCCCTCCACCGGCTCCTCCCACTCCCCGGGCCGCTGCTGGTCCGGGGATGCCTGCCGCTCAGAGGCCGATGACACCGATCTCCTCCTCACTGCCCACGTGCATGGGCCGAATGCCCTCTGACTCCAGCATACCCCGAACTCGGCCATAGTTGGCCTCGTTGGCCACGATCATGCAGGCCACCGTGAAGCCGGAGTTCCGCAGCTCCACCAGCCGCGGCAGTAGCTCCCGGGAGACGCCGGGCGCGATGACCAGCGCTGTCGCCTCCCGCGGCCATCCCTCGTACTCCTCGGTGATCAGCTCCGGCAGCGTGAGCGCATCTGAGAGCCGCAGCCGGGCCAGCGAGCGCATGATCAGATGCAGGTTGTGCTCGCCGCGCCGGACCGGGATGCGGACGGGGGAGAGGCGGTCGGTGCGCTCGCGCTCGGCCAGCATCTGGTAGATGCGCTGCCGGGTGGGGGCCGAGATGCGCTCGATCTGCTCGGGCATGATGTCCGAGGCGTCGCCGCCGTTGGTGACCAGCCCCACCTGCTGCTTGCGGTCGGTGAGGTGCGAGGCGATGGAGGCCGCGGCCGTCACCGCCAGCTCCGAGCGGGCCCGGTCGCCGTCCCACGCGGCGCGGCCGAAGTCCAGGATGATGTTCGCACCTACCAGCGTGGAGTACTCGTAGACGCGCGAGTGCAACTCGCCGGTGCTGGCGGTGGCCTTCCAGTGGATGCGTCGGAGGGGGTCGCCGGTGCGGTACTCCCGGACGCCCGCCAGGCGCGTGGGATCCTCCACCATCCGCCGCTTGACCACCGTCTCGCCCATGGGGCGCGAGGTCGGGATGGCGTACTGCTCCAGCGGCACCACGCGGGGGTAGACGGTGAGGTAGGTGGGATGCGAGCCGGTCGCGAAGCGGCGCGTCAGGCCGAAAAAGTCGCCGGTCTCGAACATCACCGGCCCCACCCGGAAGTACCCCCGGCGGCTGCAGCGCAGGCGGTACTGCAGGCGCATCGACGCGAAGGGCATCAGCAGCACCGCGCGCGCCCACGTGCCGGCGACCTCCAGGCCCCGCGGGAGGATGTCCTCGGCCACCAGCCAGATGGTGGGAAGGGGCTTGTCGTTGCGGACGGGCACGGTGACGACGACGTCGTCGCCGATCTCTGCGTCTCGGCCGGTGACGTGCCGCTCTGTCGCCAGCCCGTCCAGCGCCGACCACGTCATGAGGTAGGCCACGAGGCTGACCGCGCCCAGCGCGTAGAGGGCGAAGGCGAAGAAGCTCAGCCGCATGACCACGGCGGCGAAGAGGAACCCCACCGCCGCCAGCAGCAGCACGACCCGTTGCCAGTTGATGGCGTAGCTCATCGTGAGTGCCGTTGACGTTCCGCAACACGAGCGCTCTTGCCCGCGCGTCGTTGACAGGTGCGCGATCTATCCTGAGCCCACCCGCTCACGCCTTCTCGACCGGCGCGGGGATGCTGCCCACCAGCTCGTCGATCATGTCCTCCACCAGCCGCCCCCGCAGCCGGGCCTCGGATGAGAGGATCACGCGGTGGCACAGCACCGCCTCGGCCACGTACTTCACGTCATCGGGCAGCACAAACTCCCGACCCTCCAGCGCCGCCAGGGCCTGGGAGGTGCGATACAGCGCGATCGACGCCCGCGGCGAGGCTCCCAGCGCCAGCTCATCGTGCCGGCGCGTGGCGTGGACTATCCGCACCAGGTACTGGCGGACCTTCTCGTGCACGAAGATCTCGCGGATCTCACGCTGGGCCTGCACGATCTCCGCGCCCTCGGCCACCTGCCCCAGCTCCCGCAGCGGGTGGGCGAGCTTGATACGCTCCAGCATCTTGTTCTCGTCCGTGAACGAGGGGTAGCCGATCGAGAGCCGCATCAGGAAGCGATCGAGCTGGGCCTCGGGGAGCGGGAAGGTGCCCTCGTGCTCGATGGGGTTCTGCGTGGAGATGACGAAGAAGGGCTCTGGCAGCTCGCGCGTTACGCCGTCCACGGTGATCTGGCGCTCGGCCATGGCCTCCAGCAGCGCCGCCTGGGCGCGCGGCGTGGCGCGGTTGAGCTCATCGGCCAGCACGATCTGGTTGAGGATTGGCCCGGGCTGGAACTGGAACTCCACGGACTTCTGGTTGAAGACCGAGACGCCCGTGATGTCGGAGGGCAGCAGGTCCGGCGTGCACTGGATGCGAGCGAAGGAGCAGCCCAGCGAGGTGGCCAGCGACCGCGCCAGCATGGTCTTGGCCACGCCGGGCACGTCCTCCAGCAGCACGTGTCCATCGCACAGCAGGGCGATGAGCGTGAGCCGCACCGGCCGGCGCTTGCCCACGATCACGCGCTCGATGTTCTCGACCATCCTGTGCCCCAGGCTGGCAACATCGGCCACTGGACTTCCCTCCGCGTTCGCAAGAGCGGCGTCAGAAGATGACAATCAGATATGCGAACAGCGCCTGCGCGACATGCATGGCGATCAGCACCTCAAGGCGCTACGGAGCCGGCGGCCCGGTGTGCTGCTCGGTCCTACAACGACCGCCCCGCCGCCTCCGCCCCTCATCAACATCTGACGACTTGAGCAAGTGACCACTACCCGCGGCGGCGTCGCAGGAGCCGCCTGTAGATGTCTTGGCGGTGATCGATCTCGATGATTGTCACTGCCGCCGCCTCTTCCTCGATCTGATAGCACACCCGCCAGTCGCCGATGCGCAGGCGCCGCAGGCCCCGCAGTCCGCCGGCCAGCGCCTTCGTGTTCGGGCCACGGGGATCATCCGCCAGGCCTCGGATGCGCTCGATGACGCGGCCTCGCAGCTCCGGCTCCAGGTCCTGGAGCTCCCGCTCCGCTGCCCGCTCGATCCACAGCTCGTACCTCAATCGCCCACGTCCGCCACGGCATCCTCAAAGGGCCGCCTGCCCTCGCTGCTCGCCAGGCGCCGTTCGGCCTCGGCCGCCAGCTCCTCCTCCACGAGGGCCTCGGGCACCGCCCTGGCCTCCAGCCACTCCAGCACCTGGCGCCGGGAGAAGCGCCACCGGCCCCCTATCTTGGCTGCGGGCACCCTCTGCGTGCGGGCCAGGACGCGCACGTGCTCCTCAGAAAAGCCCAGCAGCTCCGCGCACTCGCGAGCGGTCAGAACGTCCTGCTCCTCCATCGGACACCTCCGCAGAATGCTAAACACCATCATATACCATTGTACACAAAGGCATCGCCCATCAAACTCCTGAGCTACGCGGGGCAGGTCCTCGGGCAACACGCGGCGCGGCCCTCGCACAGTAGCGCGCCCACTGCCAGCCGGGCCGCCAGTGGTTGGCGACGATCCTGTGCCCTGGGCCGGCAACATCGGCCACTGGAGTCAGCTCCCTATGCCTCGCTCATGAAGCCAGCGAGCTACCTCATTGACGAACTCGCGCGCCCTCCGTAGTAGGTCGTCGGCCTCAGTCCGAGTGATCAGCCCGGCCCTCTCGTACTCAGCGTAGTTACGTTTCTCCCGCGCCTCATCGAGTTCGACAGCAAGATCAGCCCAGCGGCTCCGTTCGGCTCGCCTGAGAAACTCGAAGACAATCTCGTGACGGCCGGCCCCGGATGCCGCGCGATAGCCCTCCACAGCCATGACAGCCTCCGCGGCCGCACGGGCCGCATCATAGGCGAACAGGAACGTCCCTTCCGCCGACATACCCTCGACGGACGCGTCTTCAAGTCGCGTGTGGGCGATGTCGAGATGAGCAATCAACTGGTCAGCCGTGGACCGGTGACGCCGTATCCTGCCCGCTTCGAGCAAGTCTTCGTAGGGCATCGGTGTCTCCCTTGACAAGGGTCTTGGGGCCTGACATCACGCGGTCGAGAAACGCACCCTTCTCGCCCGTCTTCTCCGCGAATTCGGTGACGGAATAGCGCACCGGATTAATCCGCCGCCCCGTGCGGGTACGGGCGTCGCGTACCAGCAAGGCCAGTTGGCGGCCCTCGATCGCCCCCACCACCAGCAGGTCCACGTCGGAGTCGGGGCGGTCGTCGCCGCGGGCCAGGGAGCCGAAGATCGCCGCCACCTCCACGCCGTCGGCATCCGCGAACAGCTCCCGCAGCACTGCCACCACGCCGGTGGCGTAGAGGCACATCGACTGCAGCCCGTGCAGCAGCGGGAAGTCCTCGTTGACGCGATAGGGCTTCGCGGGCCCGATCGGCTCCTGTGCCTGGAGCATGCCCAGCCGCTCCAGCCGCGCCAGCTCCGCGCCGACGGCGCTCGGGGACAGGTCCAGCTCTCGCGCCAGCTTGGCGCCCACGATCAGCTCGTCGGCATGCGCGCAGACCCAGGAGAGCACCGCCGCCCGCACCTCTGAGCCGAAGAGCTCCCCGAGAGCACGCTCGCCCCAGGTTGTAGCCGTCTCAGCCATGACCACTCACCGGGAGCATTGTATGCGTAAATCGCGTAGAATGCAACGCGAATCGCGCATGGAGGGCGCCCGTGCGGGGTCTGCCACCGGAGGGGCGTGCGAGAGGCGCCCAGCCAGGACGCCATACAATGGCAGTGCCACCGTCGCGTGGGGCGCCCTCCATAGTCCACGTGTGTTTGGCGCGCCGGATTCGTCTACAGGCCCGCCCAATCCAAAAAGTTCTGCCCCAGGAGGCCGCGGACGTCGGCCTCGATCTGCTCCACCGTCGGCCGCCAGCCCGCCAGGAAGATGTCGATGTACTTGTCCGTGAGCACCTCAGCGATGGACCGGCGGGAGTGCCTCCACTTGTACACGAGCTGGTCGAGGATGCGGCAGTCAGAGTGCTGAGCCACGAAGCTCAGCCCCAGCAGCTCGACGCGCTCGCGTGTGATCTCATCGATGATGCTGGGGTCGTTGAGGAACCACCAGCAGCCGAAGGGCATCAGATTCGGGAACTTCCGGGCGGCCACGCACAGCTCGTGCTGGTTCTCGCGGGACAGCAGCGTGACGAAGAAGTTGCAGTCCGGGTGGCTGCGGCAGAGCCGCTCCACGGTGCCGATGTCACACTTGCCCACCGCGTCGCCGGCCAGTTCCAGCGCCGGGTTCACCTGGCGCTTGACGCCCAGCATGGGCGAGAAGGGGATGCCCAGCTCCACGCATGCGGGCGCGATGGCCTCGTCGATGATGGGGGTGCTGGGGTGCTCGTGGTCGGGATACGAGAAGTTGAAGCCCAGCGAGGCCGCCATGTAGACGGGATCCATCCGCTCCCCCCAGTCCATCAGGAACCTGCGGACCTCCGCGAGCGTGTCGCCGCCGAGGTCCATGTGCACGTCGTAGCCCCACTCGGCCAGCCGCGGCTGGGCCTCGTGCCAGGTGACCAGGAGGGGGTCTATGCGCAGGGCGGGCAGGAAGCGCTCGTCAGTCTCAGCGCCCTGCGCCAGCCAGATGGCGCGCTCGGTGTCGTTGAAGGGGTCGTTGGTCATCACCACCTTCTCGCAGTTGGCCATCTTGAAGACCCGGTCGATGTGCTCCTCGACGGTGGTGGAGGCGAAGAACTCCCGATACTCCTCGATATCCCGGCCCTCCACGTCCAGCCCGTAGGCCTGCAGGCAGGTGAGCACCCCGCGCCGGGCCTCGGAGACGGGGCTCTCGTCGATAAAGAGCGACTGCCAGACGTGGTCGGCCTGCTCCCGTTTGGACATGGCGTAGAACTGGTCGGGGCTCACAGCCCGGTTGGTGCGGCAGACCTCGGCGATGAGGTAGTGGTAGGTCACCAGCTCATCGAAGCCCCACAGCAGCAGGTCGCCGAAGCGCGCCGAGTACAGGTGGGTGTGTACATCCACCGGCAGGGGCGCCTCCAGACAGACGCGCTCCACGGCGTTGGCGATCCCAGTCCTGGTCTCCAACACGGTCTCATTGCCGGCCGCAGTCATCTCGCATCCCTCTCCCTCGCAGCGTGGTCACGACTGCTGTATACTTTGCCCCTCGGCGGCACTTACCTCCCGCCGCGCAGGGCTCGGCCCGCGGACGTCGAACTGTGACGCGGTGATTGGGGCGCGAGCTGAAGGGTGCGCGGAGGCTACGGCGTCCGTGGGGGCTCCCGCGTCAGGAGATCGGAAGGTAATGGCCTGGGACGGTCCTGAGGAGCTGGCGTTCATCGTCAACCCCCACTCTGGTGGAGGTGGCGGCGATCGCCTGTACACCCACATCGCGCCCATGGTTCGGGAGCATGGCATCCAGGTGGCGACCTTTGAGACCACGCTGCACGGGGCCGCATGGGCCGTGGAGAAGGCGCTGGACACGGGCTTCAGGGAGATCTGGGTGATCGGCGGCGACGGGACCATCCAGCAGTGCCTCCACCAGATCATCGAGGCTGGAGCGGTGCTGGGGCCGATCCCGGCCGGCACCGGGAACAGCCTGGTCGAGATCATCGGCCACTCGGCCAACCCGGTCGCACAGGCTCGATGGATGCTGCAGCAGCCGGTCGTGAGCATCGACGTGGGCGCCTGCAACGACCACCTTTTCAGCATCCGCGCAGGCGTGGGCTTTGAGGCCAAGGTGGCGCGCGAGGTCGAGGACGATAAGTCCGGGCTGGGCTACCTGGCCTACGCTGTGGCGGGGCTGCGGGCGGCAGGCCGCGCTCAGCCCTACTCCTGCACACTCCGGTCCGAGGGCGAGGTCATCTACGAGGGCGACATGCTCGCCGCGATCTTCTCCAACGTCCCCCTGAGGTCGTACCTGCAGATGCCGGGCCGCCGCGTGGCCGACCCCGCGGACGGGAAGCTGCACACTCTGATCGTCCGCCAGCGACCCAATCTGGCCGCCCTGTGGTCCTGGGTCCGCGGAGAGCGCGTGTCGCCGGAGGATGCCGCCGCCGTGATGGAGCATGCCGCCCCGACATTCGAGCTCTCGGTGGACGGCGGTGCGGAGGTCCACCTCGATGGCGAGACGGCGGGAGAGGCGGACAGCTTCCTGTGCGAGGTGCGACCGCAGGCGCTCCGCGTTCGCGGCGTGAAGCCCTCTGGAACTCCTGACGCCTGACAACCTCTGCATCCGCCGAGGCACCGCTTCCCCACAGCACTGCCCATCACACTCACTCCGCTCGTCGGCGCCCCGCCCCGCTTTTGCCACCGTATGATGCTTCTGCTATAATCCACCTGTTTCCGCGGAACCCGGCCGCCGGCTCCAGCCGGCGGTCTCGCTACTGAGGAGAATCCGAGCATGTACAGGATTGCGGTGCTGCCCTGCGACGGGGTCGGGCCGGAGGTGGTGGCCGAGGGCCTCAAGGTCCTGGCGGCGGCGGCTGACATCCATGGCGTGCAATACGAAACCTTCCAGTACGATGTCGGGGGCGACCGCTACCTGGCGACCGGGGAGGTGCTTCCGGACTCGGTCATGGAGGAGCTGCAGCAGATGGACGCCATCTACCTGGGCGCGGTCGGTCACCCCGATGTTGCGCCGGGGATCCTGGAGAAGGGCATCCTGCTGCGCCTGCGCTTCGAGCTGGATCAGTACATCAATCTCCGCCCTGTGAAGCTGTATCCGGGCGTGGAGACGCCGCTGAAGGGCAAGGGCCCCGAGGACATCGACTTCATCGTGGTCCGCGAGAACACGGAGGGCCTCTACGCCGGCGTCGGTGGAACGGTGCGCAAAGACACCGAGCATGAGATCGCGGTGCAGGAGGCCGTCTACACCCGCATGGGCGTGGAGCGCTGCATCCGATACGCCTTCGAGACGGCCAGCAGGCGGGAGGAGAAGAGCGTCACACTGGTGGACAAGTCCAACGTCCTCACCTACGGCCACGACCTGTGGCAGCGGGCCTTCGCGGAGGTCGCCGAGGAGTACCCCGACATCGAGACCGACCACGCCTACGTGGACGCCTGCTGCATGTGGATGGTCAAGAACCCGGAGTGGTTCGACGTCATCGTGACCTGTAACATGTTTGGCGACATCATCACCGACCTGGGGGCGATGATCCAGGGCGGGATGGGCGTGGCGGCGTCGGGGAACATCAACCCCCAGGGCGTGTCCATGTTCGAGCCCATCCACGGCTCCGCGCCCAAGTACACCGGCCAGAACGTGATCTGCCCCATCGCGGCCATCGCCGCGGCGGGGATGATGCTGGACTATCTGGGCGAGGTCGAGTGCGGAAGGGCCATCGAGCACGCCGTCATCGCCGCCCTCGGCTCCGGCAAGCTTGGCGACCTCTCCACCAGAAGCGGCGTCTCCACCACAGACAGCGGCGACCTGGTGGCGTCGCTGGTGCAGTGACGGCCGCAGATGCGCGCATTAGAGAGCGGCGCACGTCCCCGCCGGGGTAAGGCCGCTCTTTGCGTAGGCGGCGCGCGCGGGTATAATGCACGTGAGTGCGGCGTGGGGCGGCGAACGGAGGTGCAGCGATGCCAGGAACGGATGATCTGAGCAAGACACTGGAAACCTACGGGAGAGCTAAGCTTCGACGCGCTGTCAACGAGTTGGCACAGCAGGAGTTGCCATCTTCGAGTCTGGATCTCAGCGGGCTGGAGGCCGACATCATTGATGCGACCAGGCGTTTGCTGATCACGGGAGAGGTCAGCAGCGACTCCGTGCTGATGTGCATTGCGTACTTCGATGGCGCGACGCAGGCTGACCTAGCGGATTCCTTCAGCATAGCGGAAGGGACCGTTCGGAAGCGGATCAAGGGCTTCCTCGAGGCGGTTGTGCGGGAGATAAACGAACCCGGCGAGACCGGCGCTGGTGGGGATACAGACGCCTGGACGTGGCGCGACGATCACGAAGCCTATGAGCGCGAGCGGGACAGCCTCGGCAGGGAGTACCCGGGCTGCTACATCGCAATGCACCGCGGCGAGGTGATTGGGGTCGGCGACAGCGCGAACGAAGCGGCGCGCGAGGGTCTGGAGCAGCTCGACCGGCCAACGTCGCTCTTCGTGATCCGAGCTGGGGATCCGCTGCCTGAGCCTGAGCAACTCGGAATGCAGATGGAGGCGCCGAGGAGCATGGTATGCGAGCAATGAGCCCCATCTGCTACTCGCAGTCGGAATTCCCGCCGTTCCCCGGCCTACGAGTAGAGCTTGAGCATCTGCTAGGCGTGACTGACCCGCTTCTCGCCAAGATCGACACAGGTGCCACTCGTACGGTGGTTCCGGCAGCACTGCTCGATCAGGTCGGCGCGATCCGAACCGGACGCGTTGTCTCGTGTCGATCCTACGATGGCCGGAAGCGCGAATGGCCTTTGTACGAGGTCACACTGCACGTAACTGACGACCGCTGGCCCGATGGGGTGAGGCGGCTGTTCAAGAACACCCTAGCTCTCGGCGTAGCGGGCCCAGCCGAAGTGCTCCTTGGCCGCGACATCCTCGCCGCGTGGCATCTGCATCTGGACGGGCCGCGAAGCCGCTACCGTGTTGAGTGACTCTCTCTCACCATGATCACCACACTCCGCTACGGACGCGAGGGAATGCAGGTCGAGCTGCCGGACGAGCACGTGGCGCACGTGCTCCGGCAGCGCTCGCTGCCTGTAGTGGATGATCCGATGGCCGCGACGCGCGATGCGCTGGCGGAGCCAATCGGCGCCGCGCCGCTGAGCGAGCTGGCGCGGGGGCGCTCCAACGCCTGCATCGTGGTTAGCGACCTCACGCGACCGGTGCCGAACTGGCTCATCCTCCCGCCGATCCTGCAGACGCTGGCCGACGTCGGGCTCTCGGTGGAGGACGTTACTCTCCTGGTGGGCACCGGCCTGCACCGGCCCAACACCGACGAGGAGCTGCGCGAGATGCTCGGAGAGCAGGTCCTCACCAGCGGCTGCCGGATCGTGAACCACGTGGCGCGCAACGAGGACGAGCAGGTGCAGGTGGGCGTCACTGACCGGGGCATTCCCGCGCTGATTGATCGGCGCTACGTGGAGGCGGACCTCAAGATACTCACCGGGCTGGTGGAGCCGCACCTGATGGCTGGCTACTCCGGCGGGCGCAAGGCCATCTGTCCGGGCATCGCCGGCCGCGAGACCATCATGCGCTTCCACGGCCCGGACCTGCTGGAGCCCGCCGACGCCCGAGCCGGGAACCTCGTGGACAACCCCGTCCACGAGGAGGCCCTGGCGGTGGCGGACCTGGCCGGCGGCGCGGACATGATCGTGAACGTCACGCTCGATGAGCAGCGCGCGGTTACCGGCGTCTTCGCCGGCGAGATGCGCCGGGCGCACGCTGCCGCCATGGCTCGCTGCGAGCAGCAGACCAAGATCGTGCTGGATGAGCCCGCCGACATCGTGGTCACCAGCGGGGGCGGCTACCCGCTTGACCTGACGCTCTATCAGGGCACCAAGGGCATCGTGGCGGCGGGTGCCATCTGCCGCGATGGCGGCACCATCGTCATCGCGCAGCAGAACGCCGAGGGCCTCGGCAGCGAGGACTTCGCCCGGCTGATCACGGACGATGACGTGCACGAGGTCATTCGGCAGGCGCTGGCCGGTGCGGAGATCCGCATCGACACCTGGCAGCTCCACGCAGTGGAGAAGGTCCTGCGCCGGTGCACCGTCATCAACGTCTCGGAACTGCCGGAGGCCGACAGCAGGCGGACGCCCTTCGCGTCCGCCGAGAGCGTCGAGGAGGCCGTCGAGCGCGCGCTGAAACGCCAGGGCGCCGAGGCCCGGATTGCCGTGATGCCCGAGGGGCCCTATGTGCTGGCGTGTCTCGCCAGCGACCCGGTTGGGCGGATGAGCGTACCCGAGATGCTGGAGATGAGCAGCTAACGAGACGGGGCGCGTCGGCGGCGAGCCGGTCGAGCATCGGCCGCCTGGGACACGGGCCCCGTGAGAGGAGAGCATATCATGGCCGACACCTGCGTGTTGGCGTACTCCGGGGGGCTGGACACCTCTGTGGCCATTCGCTGGATCGCCGAGACCTACGGCGTGGACGTCATCGCGGTGGCGGTGGACGTCGGCGAGGAGGCCGACTACGAGGGCATCCGCGACAAGGGCGAGGCCGTCGGCGCAGCGGAGTCCATCGTCGTGGACGCCAAGCAGGAGTTCTTCGAGGAGCACATCACCCGCGCCATCGCCGCGAATCTCACCTACGAGCGCAAGTACGTGGCCTTCACGGCGCTGGCGCGCCCCCTGCTGGCCAAGAAGCAGGTGATGGTGGCCAAGCAGAAGGGCGCCCGCTTCGTGGCCCACGGCTGCACGGGCAAGGGCAACGACCAGGTCCGCTTCGAGGTCAGCTACGCCGCGCTGGCGCCGGAGCTTGAGATCATTGCGCCCGCCCGCGAGTGGGGTATGACGCGCGACGAGGAGATCGATTACGCCAACAAGCACGGCATCCCGGTCCCGGTGGACAAGGGGAGCCCCTACTCCACCGACACCAACCTCTGGGGCCGGTCCATCGAGTGTGGGGCCATCGAGGACCCCGCGCAGGAGGCGCCGGAGGACGCTTGGGAGTGGACGGTCAGCCCCCTGGAGGCGCCCGATGAGCCGGAGTACGTGACCATCGGCTTCGAGCGCGGCATTCCTGTGGCGCTCAACGGGGAGGCGATGCAGGGGGTGGAGCTGGTGAGCGCGCTCAACTCCATGGGTGGCGCCCATGGCGTGGGCCGCACGAACATGATGGAGAACCGGCTGGTGGGCATCAAGTCCCGCGAGCTCTACGAGGCCCCCGCCGCCACCATCATCCTGGAGGCGCATCGCGACCTGGAGAGCCTGGTGCTGGATCGCGAGACGGCGCACCTCAAGCAGCACCTGGAGCTGAAGTACTCCGAGCTGATCTACTACGGTCTGTGGTTCACGCCGCTGCGGGTAGCCCTGGACGCCTTCATGGCCGAGACGCAGAAGCCCGTCAGCGGCGAGGTGACGGTCAAGCTCTACAAGGGCCGCGCTGAGGCCGTCGCCCGGAAGTCCGAGCAGTCGCTGTATGACTTCTCGCTGGCGACCTACGGGGAGGAGGATGTCTTCGACCAGTCCAGCTCCCGCGGCTTCATCGAGATCTTCGGGCTGCCCGCCAAGGTGGCCTCGATGATCCGCGGGGTGGAGGACTGAGGCCAGACCCCACGCGCATCTCCGCGGAGGAGGACCGCCGCCATGAGCCCAGAGCTGCTGATGCCCAATGCCGCGCTGACCCTGGCAGAGCTCATCGTCCTGGGGGTGGTGAGCTGGCTGGCGATTCGGCTCAGCCGCCTCGTGCTCATGGCGCTCTCGCAGATGGAGCCGGTGGAGGGCCGGCAGATGATGGGCGATGAGCGGCGGGAGGAGGTGGCCGATCAGGTCGCCCGCTACATCAGGATCCTGGCCGGCCTGGCGGCCCTCGGCGTCGTCGGCTACAACGCCTGGCTGACCGCGATGGGCCACTCGGGGCCGGACCTGATCATGCACCAGCTCTCGAGGATCTCGCCCAGGCGGGCAGGCCTTGCGGCGGGCGAGATCGCGGCCGTTCTGGTGCTGCTCAAGCTCCTCTCGTGGCTGGGCGGGCAGTTCCGGGACTGGACGGTGGAGCGCCTGCAGGCGGCCCGCGCGGTCCGCGTTGCGGACAGCCGGGTCGAGACGCTGGGCACGAACCTGCGACACCTCATCGAGGCCGGGCTGTGGTACGCCGGCGCCATCCTCATCGCGGGCGCGCTGAACCTGCCCGGGGCCGTCGCCTACTGGATCGGCTTCATCTTCTCGCTGGCCGTGGTCTGGGGCCTGGTTCGACTGATCAGCGACGCCCTGGACGTGTCTATCGATGCCATCTACGAGGGGCTGAGGCGCGACGAGGACGCCGCTCTCGAGGACAGCGGTCGGCGCCAGGTGCGGCGGATACTCGACTCCATCAAGAGTGCGCTGCGGTGGTCGGTCTACGTTGCGGCCGCCGCCTATGTCATCCGCACCGCTCCCCTGGGCGCGGCCGCCTTCGAGTTCTCCAACAACCTCATTCGGGCCGTGGGCATCATCATCCTGGCGCAGCTCGCGCTGGCGGTGGGGATGGGCGTCATCGCGCGCCTCGCCGTGGGCGATGAGACGGACACGCGCACCATTCGCCAGCGCCGGGAGACGATGCTGCCGCTGCTGGGGAGCCTCCTGCGCTACGTCATCTACTTCGTGGCCGGCGTCATGGCTCTGCAGCAACTGGGGGTGGATGTCACGGCCATCCTGGCCGGCGCCGGAATCGCGGGTCTGGCCATCGGCTTCGGCGCCCAGAACCTCGTCCAGGATGTCATCAGCGGCTTCTTCACGCTCTTCGAGGGCGAGTACATGGTGGGCGACTTCGTCGAGATCGGTGGCATCGAGGGCACCGTCGAGGCGCTGACGCTGCGGCAGACCTCCATCCGCAGGCGGAACGGCTCGCTGGCGATTTTACCCAACGGTCAGATCAACGAGGTCATCAACTACTCCAAGCGCTACGTCAAGGCGGTCGTGGACGTGGGCGTGGCCTATGAGGGTGACGTCAGCCGGGCGCTGGCCGTGCTCGAGGAGATCGCCCGTGACGCGAGAAACGACATTCCCGAGATCACGGGACCGCCCACCACGCGGGTGTTGGGCTTCAACGCCTCCGATGTCGGGCTGCGGCTGCTGGTGCCCGTTGAGCCGGGCAAGCACTGGGAGGTCGCCTGCGAGCTGCGCCGCCGGGTGAAGGCCACCTTCGACGAGGAGGGCGTGGAGATCCCGTTCTCGCGCCACGTGCTCATCCTGCAGACGGCCGACGGCCAGCCGCTGGACGAGCTTCCGGTCCGCCTCATCGATGGAGAGATGGCCTGAGTCACCGATCAGCGTCACGCGCCGATCCCCCCGGCGCGGCCTCATTCCCCCACTGTTTCGCTAAAGAGCCTTTGACAATACAGCGCCACGGTTATAGACTCCCGTGTTACCGTGTGAGTCATGGCATCGAGATCGAAGGAGGGAGGCGTTTTGATGCGCAGAGTGATGAGACGGACCTGGCCATTGCTGGTGGTGGTGGGGCTGGGAGCGCTCGTAGTGACGCTGTGCGGCTGTCCGCCCAAGGAGGAGGCCCCGCCTGAGGCGATGCCGCCTGAAGCGGAGCCGCCACTCGAGACGATGGCCGGGGAGGAAGGCGCCATCAAGATCGGGGCCATTTTTGACCTCAGCGGCAAGGCCTCGGCGCTGGGTCAGCCGGAGGCGAACACTGCCGAGATGCTGCAGGAGCAGATCAACGCCGAGGGCGGGATCAGCGGACGGACGGTGGAGATCATCATTCGGGACACCAAGGGCCTGGAGGAGGAGGGCCTGAAGGCTGTCAAGGAGCTCATCGAGAGAGAGAATGTGGTGGCGATCGTCGGGCCCAGCCGCAGCGGGACCACGCTGGGCATCATCAGCGCGGTCGAGCAGGCGGAGGTGCCGCTGATCTCCTGCGCGGCGGCCCGAGCCATCACCGACCCGGTGAAGAAGTGGGTCTTCAACACTCCACAGAGCGACGAGGACGCTGTGCACGTGATCTATGAGTACCTTGGGGAGCAGGGGATCACGAAGATCGCGACGCTCACGGCCAGCAGCGGCTTCGGTGAGCAGGGCCTGATACAGCTCGAGAAGAAGGCCCCCGATGCCGAGCTGGACATAGTGACCAAGCAGCAGTTCGATGACGCGGACACCGACATGACCGCGCAACTGACCAAGATCAAGGGCACCGACGCCGAGGCGGTCGTGTGCTGGGGCATCGGTCCCGCCCCCGCCCGGATCGCCAAGAACATGCGCCAACTCGGCATGCAGATCCCGCTGGTCATGAGCCACGGCGTCGCCAACCGGCGGTTCATCGACGATGCGGGTGAGGCGGCCGAGGGCATTGTCCTGCCCTGCGGCAAGCTCCTGGTGGCCGAGCAGCTTCCCGAGGACGATCCCCAGAAACAGCTCCTGCTCGAGTACGCGGAGCAGTACGAGGAGGAGTTCGGCAAGCCAGCCGATACCTTCGGCGGCCACGCCTGGGACGCCGTCATGCTGGTGAAGAACGCCATCGAGGAGGAGGGCGCGGAGCCAGCAGCCATCCGCGATGGCATCGAGAGCACCGAGGGCTTCGTGGGCATCGGCGGCGTCTTCAACTTCGGCCCCGATCAGCACTATGGGCTGAGCCCGGACGCCTTCGTGATGGTGAAGATCCAGGACGGCGACTGGACGCTGATAGAGTAGCAGCGACAATCCGTGGGATCGATGGTGCAGACAGGAGTCGGCGGCCCGGCTGTGGAAATGGCGCCGGACCGCGTCTGCAGAGGACAGCAATGGAGCGGGCCGGTCCCGGAGCACGGGAGCGGCCCGCTCGTTTCGTGGCGGCGATGGAGCGCGGACTGAGATGACGGCGGTCCAGGTCTGGCAGTTCTCCCTCTCCGGGCTGACCACGGGCGGCATCTACGCCCTGATCGCCCTGGGCTTCTCGCTGGTGTACAACGCCACCGGGGTCATCAACTTCGCCCAGGGCGAGTTCGTGATGCTGGGCGGGATGATCACCGCCGCGGCCATGTCGGCATGGAATCTCCCGCTGTGGCTGGCGGCGCTGCTGGCGGTGGCGGGGACCACAGTGGTGGGGCTGGCGCTGGACCGCGCAGCCATCCGCCCGGCGCGCAGAGCCTCCATCGTCGTCCTCATCATCATCACGGTCGGTGCGTCAATCTTCATACGCGGCGTGGCCAGCGTCATCTGGGGCCCCGAGGAGCGGCCCGTGCCCGCCTTCAGCGGCGAGTCCCCCATCTCCGTCTTCGGCGCCGCCATCACGCCCCAGTCCCTGTGGGTGCTGGGCACGACTCTGGTGGTGGCCGTGGCGATGTGGATGATCTTCGAGCATACGGTCATCGGCAAGGCCATGCGGGCCTGCGCCATCAACGCCCCGGCGGCTCAGCTTTGCGGCGTGGAGCTGTCGCGGATGATCTCGTGGTCCTTCGGCCTGGCGGCGGCCGTGGGCGCCATCGCCGGGATCGTGCTGGCGCCGATCACCATGACGCAGTACAGCATCGGCACCATGCTGGGCCTCAAGGGCTTCTGCGCAGCGATCCTGGGAGGGCTGGGCAACAGCATCGGCGGCATCATCGGGGGGCTGCTGCTGGGCGTGCTGGAGGCGCTGGGCGCCGGGCTGATCAGCTCCCAGTATAAGGACGCCATAGCCTTCGTGGTCCTGATCACGGTGCTGCTGATCAAGCCCAGCGGATTCCTGGGCGAAGAGGGTGGGGGTGAGCTGTAGTGGCCGCCGAGCCCCAACAGCCGCCGGCCCGTGATGAGGCGCAGGCGATGGCCCGGCGCCGCCGCGCGGAGAAGATCCAACTGGTGCTGTTCTTCACGGCCGTTGCCCTGCTGCCGCTGGTGGTGCGCAACGCCTACTACCTGCACATCCTCACCGTCGTCGGGCTGAACCTCATCCTGGCAACCGGCCTGAACCTGCTTATGGGCTACGCCGGGCAGGTGTCGCTGGGCCATGCGGCCTTCTACGGGATCGGCGCCTACGCCTCGGGCATCCTGACGGCCACCTACGGCTGGAATCCGTGGCTGGCGATGCTGGCGGCGATCGTGATCACCAGCGCGGTGGCGTGGCTGGTGGGCAAGCCCACGCTGCACCTGAAGGGCCACTACCTGGCGATGGCCACGCTGGGGGTGGGGATCATCGTGTCCGTGGTCATCCGCCAGTGGTCGGAGATGACCGGCGGGCCCCAGGGCCTGATGAATATCCCATCCATCACGCTGGCGGGCTGGGAGCTGCGCTCGGACATGGACGTGCACTACTTCTACTTCGTGTGGGGCTGGGGCTGCCTGCTGAGCGTGCTGTTCTCGAACCTGGTGGCGTCGCGGCCGGGCCGGGCCCTGCGCGCGCTCCACGACAGCGAGCTGGCGGCCGAGACCCTGGGCGTGGACACCGCCGCCTTCAAGGTGCGCGCCTTCGTCATCTCGGCGGCCTACGCCTCCATAGCGGGCACGCTCTACGCGCACTCGTCCATGCGCTTCCTCTCGCCGACCCCCTTTGACTTCCACAAGTCCATCGCCCTGCTGGTGATGGTGGTGCTCGGCGGGCAGGGGACCCTGTGGGGGCCGGTGCTGGGCGCAGCGACCATCACCTTCATCGAGGAGGTCCTCCGGCCCTACGCCGACTACGACATCATCGCCTACGGCCTGCTGCTGATGTTCATGATGGTTGTGATGCCCGGGGGCGTGGCCCGGGCCCTGGGATCGCTGGCGGACTGGCTGCGGGAGCGGATCGCGCGGCGCAGCGGTGAGCGCGATGAGTGAGCTGCTGCTGGAGGTCGCGGGCCTGTGTAAGGACTTCGGGGGCCTGGAGGCCGTCAAGGACGTCAGCTTTACGGTGCACGAGGGCCAGATCAAGGCCCTCATCGGCCCCAACGGGGCAGGCAAGACCACGATCTTCAACCTGCTCACCGGCGTGTTGCCCCCCGACGCGGGCCGGGCGCGGTTCCGAGGCCGGGAGCTGCTGGGCATGCCCTCCCACCGCGTGGCTGCACTGGGCATCGGGCGGACCTTCCAGACCAGCCAACTGTTCGATCAGATGACCGTGCTCGAGAACGTGATGGTCGGCCACCACCTCCAGGGCAGCGCCACGATGCTGAGCGCCGCCCTCCGCCTGTTCGGGGCCGGCGCCGAGGAGCGGAGGTACCGGGAGGTCGCGATGGAGGCGCTGGCAAGGGCCGGACTGATGGACCTGGCCGGGCGCCAGGCGGCCGCGCTGTCCATCGGCCAGCGGCGCATGGTGGAGGTCGCCCGCGCACTGGCCGCCGAGCCGCAGCTCCTGCTGATGGACGAGCCGGCGGCGGGGCTGAACATGCGCGAGACCGAACGCCTGGCCGAGACTATCCAGCGCATTCGGGACAGCGGCGTCACCATCCTGCTTGTGGAGCACGACATGTCTCTGGTGATGAGCGTCGCCGAGGAGATCCTGGTGCTGGATCGCGGCGAGCCGCTGGCGGAGGGGACGCCGGAGGAGATTCGCAGTGACGAGAGGGTGCTGGCCGCGTACCTGGGGGAGGTGACCGACTGATGCTGCGGCTGACCAGCGTGGATGCCGCCTACGGCCGCGTGCGGGCCCTGCGCCGGGTGTCGCTGCACGTTGACGAGGGCGAGATCGTCACCCTCATCGGCGCCAACGGAGCCGGGAAGAGCACCGCCCTGAAGGTCATCTCCGGACTCATGCCCGCCCAGTCGGGAACGATCCTCTTCGACGGCCGGGACGTCACCAACTGGCCGCCGGGGCGCCTGGTGCGCGCCGGGATTTGCCAGGTCCCGGAGGGCCGCCAGGTCTTCGACAGGCTCACGACCGCCGACAACCTCCTGCTGGGCGCCTACTCGCGGTGGGGCCAGGCGGGTCGGGCGGATGTCGCGGCCGACCTGCAGCAGCAGTTCGAGCGCTTCCCGGTGCTGGAGGAGCGCCGGTCGCAGCTCGCGGGCAGCCTCTCAGGCGGCGAGCAGCAGATGCTGGCCCTGGCCAGGGGCCTGATGTCCCGGCCGAAGCTGCTGATGCTCGACGAGCCCTCGCTGGGCCTGGCCCCCATCATCGCCCAGCAGTTCTTCGCCGAGGTCACCAGGCTCCGGGACGAGGGCATGACCGTGCTGTTGGTGGAGCAGAACGCCCGGGCGGCCCTGCGCATCGCCGACCGCGGCTACGTCCTGGAGACGGGCAGGATCGTGCTGGAGGGCACAGCGCGGGACCTGCTGGACAACCCCGAGGTGCAGCGGGCGTATCTGGGCAAGGGCTACACGGAGATCTGGGAGTAGCGCCGCGGCGGGAGGCTAAGAGCAATGCTTGGGCAGCGCATCTGGGACCCCGATCAGGAGACGGTGCCCCGCGAGGAGATCACCCAGCTTCAGCTCGAGCGGCTGCAGGTGACGCTGAACCGCGCCATGCGCAACATCGCCTTCTACCGCGAGCGCTTCGCGCCCCTGGAGTTCGTGCCCGACGGAGTGCGCTCCCTGGAGGACCTGGCGCGGCTGCCGCTCACCAGCCGCCTGGACCTGGCGGAGGGCTACCCCTACGGCTTCCTCGCCGTGCCACTGCGCGAGGTGGTGCGCATCGATACCGCGCCGGGGCTCACCCACGGACCGGCGGTGAGGGCCTACACGCGCAACGACCTGCAGCACTGGTGGGAGCTGGCGGCACGGGTGATGACCGCCGCGGGAGTGACCGAGGACTCCGTGGTGCAGATCCCCTTCGAGACCGGGATGTTCGACGCCGGCTTCGGCTTCATGCGCGGCGCTCAGCTCATCGGTGCCTCGGTCATCTCCGTTCCCGGCGGCGACTACCCCAAGCAGGTGCAGGTGATGCACGACTACCGCACCACGGTGCTGGTGGCCATGCCCTCCGACGCCCTGCACCTGGCCGACGAGCTGGATCGGCTGGCGGTGGGGCCGCGCGGGCTGTGGCTGCAGATGGCGCTCCTCGGCGGCGAGCCCTGGCCGGAGTCAACGCGCGATGAGCTCGAGCAGCGGCTGGGCGTGGCCGCGCTGGACACCTTCGGGCTGCGGACCGCGGCCTGGCCCGGCTTCGCCATGGAGTGCGGGGCCCGCGCGGGCCTGCACGTCAGCGAGGACCACTTCCTGGCCGAGGTCGTTGACCCCGAGACCCTCGAGCCCGTCCCGCCCGGAGACGAGGGTGAGCTGGTCATCACCTCGCTGGAGAAGGAGGCCCTCCCCGTCATCCGCTATCGCACCGGGGACATCTGCACCATGACCCTCGAGCCGTGCGAGTGCGGCCGGACCTTCGCCCGCATCAGCCGCCCCTCGACGCGTATCGACGACGTCCTGGTGGTGCGTGGCATCTCCCTGCAGCCGCAGGCCATCGGGGAGGCGCTGGAGAGCGTCCTGGGCACCGCCACCGACCACCAGGTGGTCGTGGGGCGGGAGCGCTTCGACGACGTTGAGATCCGCGTGGCGGTGCCGGCTCAGCAGGCGGGGACGGAGCAGGGGCTGATTGCCCTCGGTCAGCGACGCGGGGAGCTGGAGCGCGAGTTGGCGGCCATGCTGGGCCTGCCGGTGCGCGTGAGCATCGTGGAGCGCTCCAGCCTGGAGGGCCCGGAGGGCGCGCCGCAGGCCACGGTGGACCTGCGCGGGAGGCCGGCCGACTAGCGCTCACTTCCGCAATTCCGCGTACCTTCACGACGGGCACAGTCGCCGCTTGGTTGCCTCAAAAACCCACCGTGTCCGGTGGAGGGGCCGCCGGGCGCGCAGCGCCCGGTGAGGCCTGTGACTGAGACTTCGTAGAAGTCTCCCAGCGAATAGGCCTCAGGTTCCACCCCGGCCCGGTAGATAGCTCTACGAGGGGCTAAACGGCGCGCAGGCGGGGGCGCCTGCGCTGATGGTCGGGCTGGAAGCCCGTGAGACCGAAGGTCTCCAGTGGGCCGGGGTGGAACCTGCGCGGTCAGTCGCTACCGCTCCTGA
>JAYENL010000278.1:54801-60466 GCA_034722055.1 Armatimonadota bacterium | reverse complement strand
GGAAGAGGCGGCGCCGGCGGAGGAGGAGGCCGCCCCCGCTGAGGCGGAGGCGGCTCCCGCCGAGGCTGAGGCCGCTCCCGCGGAGGCTGAGGCCGCGGCCCCGGCTCCGGAGGCCACCATTGCCATCGCCGCCCAGCCCACTGTTGACACGCTTCCCGAAGGCGCGGTGTTCGCCAGCGGTCAGCCTGCGATCATCACCTTCGAGATCACGAATCCGGCGACCGGCGAGCCAATGAAGGTGCGTTTCCTGATCGTCCCGCTGCCCGCGCAGTAGCCCACGGTCGCTCGGGCGGCGATGCCCTTTCTCGCGGCGGGCGGGCTCGGTAAGCTGCCCGCCGCACCGCACGTGAGATCCGAACCGGTGGTGGAGAGATGACTGACACGCCGCCCCCGGAGCTGGAGACACGGTCCCTGGCGGCCTGACGGAGAGAGCGCATGAGGCTGAGTGCTGCCGATTACCGACATCCCGGCGAGACCCCCACGCTCGTGGCAGCGTGCTGGCTGGCTATCACGCTGCTGGCGGCGGCGGAGGGCCTGCTGGTGTGGCTGATCGTGGCCCGCCCTGGCCTTCCCTGGGTCAGCGGGACGCTGGGCATGGTGCTGCTGATCGGCTTCAATGTCGGTGGGCTCATCGGCGCGTTGCAGATCCGCACGCACAAGGCCGACCTCATCGGCTCGGCGCGCCGAGTCGGGCCCTCCCGGCTGCCCCGCGTACACCAGGCCGCCGAGGACGTGGCGCGCCGTCTCGCGCTCCCCGGCACGCCGCCGGTCTACGTCCTCCCGCTGGAGAACCTCGACAGCTTCGTCATCGCCTGGGACACGCCGGCGGTCTTCGTTACAGAGGGGCTCGCGGAACAGCTCGATGACCTGGAGCTGCGGGCGGCGCTGGCCCACGAGCTGGCCCATCTCAAGGGCGGCGACGCCAGGCTCATGACGCTCATCTACCTGCCGCTGCGCGCGCGTCTGCTGCCCCCGGTGCTGCTCGGCCCACAGGCCGTCGGCTGGCTGGCGCTGCGCTGGTGGATGGCCGTCGCGGAGCTCAGCGCGGACCGGGCGGCCGCGGTCGCCGTTCGCGGCCTGGAGCCGGTGGCCCACTGGCTCTCCGCCGAGATCGAGGATCCCGAGGAGCCCGGCCTGGACCTGCACCGCTACCTGGGCTACCTCGACCGCGAACAGTGGCGTCTGGTCGGCGAGGAGTTGCGGCGGGCCTATCCGCGAGTGGGAGCTCGCATTCTGGAGCTGGCCCGCTTCGTGCAGTCGCGCCGCTTCGCCCGCTGCCTGGCTATCGTGGGGGACCTGCACATCCAGCCCCTCGAGGCGCCGGACCCCTCGTCGCCCGGAGTGCTGCCGTATGTGGCGATGGGGATGCTGTCGGGCCTGTGGCTGGCGCCGCTGACCGTTGCCCTGACGGTCGCGGTCGGCGCGCCGCCCTCGCCCGCGCCTGCGACTGTCGAGGCGCCCCCGGCAACGCGCGAAACTGAGCAGCAGCCCGCGGAACAGACGGAGCCTCCCGACGAGGCGGGCGCGCCCAACCCCTTCGCCTCCGGCCAGTCCGCAGTCTCCCTCGCCACGGAGGCCGACTTCACCGAGCAGGGGATGCTGGATGTGGCGCGCATGCACAAGGAGCGCGGCGAGCTTGACAAGGCCCGTCGCGCCCTTGAGGACCTGCTGCAGCAGGACCCGACCATCGCGGAGGCGCACTACCTGATGGCCTGGACGTGCGTGGACATGGGCGACCACGAGCGCGCCGCACAGGAGTTTCAGGCCACCGTCAACCTCACCGATCCCGACAGCGAGATGCACCAGGAGGCGTCCGACGCCCTGGAGCGCATGGAGCCGTAGCGGACGCCCGGCCGCAAGCATCAGGGCGGCAATGGAGGAAACGAGGCTTGCGGGAGCGAAGGAAACAAGAGGACCATCGGACCGATGTTCTGTGTTCATCGAAAGCCGCGCTGATACAAGGCCGACACAAGAAGCTGATCACACGATGAGGATCGTGCAACCGGCAATACCCTTCCCGAGGCTCAAGGCCGGCGGCCCTTCGATCGTCTACGAGGGCGACGCACTGGAGATCCTGCGGCGCATTCCCGGCCGTGCGGCGCGTATGTCCGTGACCTCTCCCCCTTACTGGGGTCTGCGAGACTACGGCATTGAAGGTCAACTCGGGTCTGAGGAACGCGTTGCGGAGTACGTTGCCCGCCTCGTCTGCATCTTTCGGCAGCTTCGGCGTGTACTTGCGGACGACGGCACGCTGTGGCTGAATATCGGGGATTGCTATACCAGTGGGGGACGCACATGGAGGGCGCCCGACAAGAAGAACCCTGCCCGGGCGATGGACTATCGGGCGCCGACGCCGGAAGGTCTCAAGCCAAAGGACCTAGTCGGGGTCCCGTGGCGTGTAGCGATGGCCCTTCAGGACGATGGGTGGTACCTGCGATCTGACATCATCTGGAGTAAGCCCAATGCGCTGCCGGAATCCGTGAAGGACAGACCCACGCAGGCTCACGAGTACCTCTTCCTGTTCAGCAAGTCGGAGCAGTACTTCTATGATTACGAGGCCGTACGTGAGCGCGGTGCCAACGGGAAGCTACGTAACAGGCGCACGGTGTGGTCAGTGCCGACAGAGGCGTACCCTGAGGCGCACTTTGCCACGTACCCGCCTGCGCTCATCACTCCGTGCGTTCTCGCCGGCAGTGAGGAGAGAGACGCCGTCATCGATCCGTTCTTCGGCGCCGGGACAACAGGCTTAGTGGCAGCCGAGAATGGCCGCAGATTCATTGGCATCGAGCTTGTGTCGGAGTACATCGACATGGCTCGCCGACGTCTTGCCGAACGGGGGATATTCTTCGATGTCTACAGGCAACCGTAGGTCTCCTGAACAACGGCTGCCAGTACTCCAGCCCACGCTGCAAATGGGCTTCTATGGGCGGCTGCAAGAAGACCTCGAGCAAAGGATGTTGCCGGCCCTTCTGGATGCTGTGTCACAGGCCGACATCGAGCGGATAGATGCTGAGTTGCGCGAGTACGCGGGACCGGAGCGACTGGGCCTCGTGGC
Organism: Armatimonadota bacterium; assembly: GCA_034722055.1. GTDB lineage: Bacteria > Armatimonadota > Zipacnadia > Zipacnadales > UBA5352 > JAYENL01. The sequence goes on along the minus strand of JAYENL010000278.1, from coordinate 57,411 downwards.
AGGGCGGGGCCTCCGAGGGGAACTCGTGTATGCTACGCCATACCTGCTGGGCATCGCACCACGCCTCCTCGGATACTACCGGCTCCTGCTTGGCTTCTCACAAAAGGAGTTCTACAACAAAGGGCCCTTCGGGTGCTTCAAGCTGATGGAGGACGAGGGGCGCGTTACCCTGCAGGCAGAGGAGCTGATGGAGGATCTCTGCCGCAGCCTCACAGAGAGCGCTTGGGTCCTCGTCAGCAACATCCCCGAGATCTCGCATGAACTCCTGCAGGCATTGACCCTCCTAACGGTCGGCGCTGAGTACAGGGGGTCCTACAACGCGCTCCTCGGTCAGAAGATGATCAGACAGGTATTCCAGGCAGTACGGCAGATCGTCGCCGATGCCATCGAGGAGGAGACAGATACGTCGCTTGTCATCCGCAACGCGGCCGGCAGAGCAGTGCGCATTGAGTTCGCCCCCGACCCTGACATCGCCATTCGTGAACAGCTCGACTCCGGGCGCCTCAACAACCGCATCGCGATCGAGGTCAAGGGCGGACATGACGTCTCGAATATCCACAACCGTCTCGGTGAGGCCGAGAAGAGCCATCAGAAGGCGCGTCATCTGGGGTTCAATCAGTTCTGGACGCTTGTCAACGTCCCCGGTATGGACCTCGCTGCCGTCAAGACAGAATCGCCCACCACTACTCAGGTCTTCCAGGTGGACGAGATCGCGGAGGAAGGCAGCGAAGAACACAGGCGCTTCCGCGAGTTGCTGATTGCTGAGCTGGGCATTCCGGCCTGAAACGCACACGGCCCGCCCACGGCTGTATTGCTGTCGAATCCGGCGGGCCAGGTCAATGGAGCACTTCCCTGCGGCGTGGCGGAGTCAGCATGTTGGCAAGGATCCCATGTCCATGAGACCCGAAGAGCACCTCGAACATCTCGTCGGTGATGCGTCCGAGGTTCACTCCCGCGAGGAGCTATTGGCGAAGCTGAAGCTCGACCGCCCCCTGCGCATCAAGTACGGGGCGGATCCCAGCGCCCCCGACCTGCATCTGGGCCACTCGGTGCCCATGCAGCGGCTGCGCCGCTTCCAGGACCTCGGTCACACCGTCATCTTCATCATCGGCGACTTCACCGGACGCATCGGCGATCCCAGCGGTCGCTCCAAGACCCGCCCGATGCTCTCTGAGGAGGAGATCGAGGGCAACGCCGAGACCTTCGCCCGGCAGGCCGGGAAGATCCTGGACATCGATGCCTGCGAGATCCGCTACAACTCCGAGTGGCTGGAGCCGCTGGGCAGCGATGGCATCATCAAGCTGGCCGCCCGCTATACCGTCGCGCGCATGCTGGAGCGCGACGACTTCGCCACGCGCATGGAGAGCGAGACGCCGATCTCCATCGTGGAGTTCCTCTACCCGCTGGTGCAGGGGTATGACTCGGTGGCTGTGGAGGCGGACGTGGAGGTGGGCGGCAGCGACCAGCTCTTCAACTTCCTGGTGGGCCGCGACATCATGCGCGCCTACGGAATGCAGCCCCAGGTGGCTGCCACCTGGGCCCTGCTGGTGGGCACCGACGGGACCGACAAGATGAGCAAGTCGCTGGGCAACTACGTGGGGATCACCGAGCCGCCGGGGGAGATGTTCGGCAAGCTCATGTCCATCCCCGATGACGTGCTGCCGCAGTACTACGCCCTGCTGACCGACGAGGGCTTTGAGGGCGCGCGGCGCATCGACGAGCAGATGCAGTCCGGCGAGCTGCACCCCATGGAGGCCAAGAAGCGCCTGGCGCGTGCCATCGTGGCACGATACCATGACGCTCAGGCGGCCGAGGAGGCGCAGAGCGAGTTCGAGCAGGTCTTCAGCAGGGGCGAGCTGCCCTCAGACATCCCGGAGGTGGAGCTGCGGGCCGCTGACCTGGAGGACGGTCGCGTCTGGATCGTCAGGCTGGTGAGGGCCTGCGGCAGCGCCTCCTCAAACTCGGAGGCCCGGCGCCTGATCCGCCAGGGAGCCGTGCGTCTCAACGACCGGAAGATCGAGGACGAGACCGCCAACGTCGAGGTCCAGGACGGGGACGTCCTGCAGGTGGGCAGGCGGACATTCGCGAACATTAAGGTGCGCTGATGCCATCGCCGATCACCGCAGTGTGCACGAGGAGGCGGTTACACGTGGCGAATGACAATGACGATGCGAGGGATCTCATGGCGGTCCTTGTCGCCATGGTGTTCGGGGCCCTCATCGGGGCTATCACGGCCCTGCTGCTGGCGCCCAAGTCGGGAGAGGAGTTGCGCTCTGACATCGCCGAAACGACAGCGCGGGCAAGAGAGCGGGCGACCGATCTCAAGGAGCACATGAGCGCCAAATACAAGGACCTGCGCGCCAAGGTGGACGAGCACCTCAAGCAGCACGCCACCGATGCCGTTGAGGCCACCGAGGAGCTGGCCGAGGACGTCGAGGCACAGCTCGAGGAGGCCTGAGCCGCATTGCTCGGCAGGACCATCTGCGCCTGACGCAGATCATCAGGCGCGGGCAAGAGCGTGCGGCGGGCGCCTGAGCCTTCCGTACACCATGCTCTCAAGCACGTGCCAGGGTGGCGGGGGCGGCGCGCGCCCGGCCCCCCGCGGACTGG
>JAYENL010000278.1:0-54791 GCA_034722055.1 Armatimonadota bacterium | reverse complement strand
ACGCTCGTGCCAGGGTGGGGGGCCGGGCGACGTCCGGGCCCGCCTCTTTCTGCCTCACACCCGGCGGAAGCGCTCGTACTCCTCTCCGGTGATGCGCTCGATATAGTTGCGCTGCCGGTACTCCTCGACCATCTTCTCATCCAGCGGATACCGGCCGAACTGCATGGACGCGTCGATCATGGCCCGGTAGTTCTCGGGCTTCACCGCCGGGTGAATGGAGTTGCTGGAGGCCATGATGTGCCCCCCGCCGGACGAGGCCTTGGCGATAGTCTCCTTCACCGCCTCCACCACCTCCTCTGGCGTCCCCCGCGAGAGCAGCTCCCCGCAGTCCACGTTTCCGCACACGGCGATCCGGTCGCCGTAGGCCTCCTTCACTTCGCCGATGTCCATCCCCGCGATCGGTTCCAGAGGATCGATCGCATCGATGCCGGTATCGGCAATCAGGTCGAAGATCTGCCAGATGTTGCCGTCGGTGTGCTTAATGAAGGGCGCGCCCTGCTCGTGCGTGACCTCTACGATCTCCGCCAGGTAGGGCTGGATGAACTCCTCGAAGTGCGCCGGTGACATGATCGGCGCGTGGCGGTGGGAATAGTCGTCCCCTGTCAGTCCCACGTCCGCCCCCATCTCCAGGGCCCGCTCCATGACCCGCTTCTTGTAGTCGATCACGATCCGCGACAGCTCGTGCACCCTCTCCGGCTCCATCACGTAGTCCATCAGCAGCCTGTCCATGCCCCGCAGGTAGTGGGTGAACTCGAAGGTGTCGTGGCCCAGGAAGACGATGGCCTTGCGCCCCTTGAAGCGCTCCACGAGCTCCTGCAGCCGATCCAGGCGATGGTCGGCCTCGGGGTCCGGAGGCTCCCAATCGGCCATGTCATCCCAGCTCTCTATCGGGTGTCCGGCCGGGTAGGGAATGCCGCCCGCCGTATAGCCCCACACGATCCCCCACTCATCGCGGTCGTGATCCTCATCGACGGGCTCGAAGATCTGGTTCTCAACGCAGGTCGCACCATCCAGTTCCGCCTCCACCAGGTCCGCGTAGGTGCCGTCCGGCCCCATCATAGCGTGCACCACCGGCTCGTCCACGATCAGCTCCCAGATGGGCACGCGGTCGGGCTGCTCCAGGCGCAGCGCGGTCATGAATCGCTGGCGACCGGTCATCTCGCTCACATCCGCCATCCTCTCAACGCCGGATGCCTTCGGCCAGTGTCGTTTCGGCGGCGGGGGCGCGAACACCTACTCCCCAACAGAAAGGGCCCGCGACGATCGCCGCGAGCCCCAGTGTCCCATGATGAGGACCCGAATCACATGGCCTCAGCTGCGTCCCGCTCGGACTGCATGCGATCCGCCAGGAACTTCATCAGCACGTTGGCATTGGCGATCGCCGCCCCCTGCTCCATGGCCGACCCCACCGGGCTCACTCCGGCTGCGACTGTGGGCATGTGCTGTCCCGGGTCCGCCCTGAGGCTCTTGGCGGCGGCGATCGACATGGCCGTCTCACCGTAGCCCGCGCCGGCGGCGCGCACCGCCCGCACCTGCGCCTCCGGCACCAGCAGCAGGTGCGCGATCTGCCGGTCGAACAGCCTCTGCTCGTAGGGCGTCGCCTGTGTCCCGAGCAGGTTCAGCCGCGCCAGCAGCGCGTGGCTGCGGGCCTTCACGCTCTGCCGCCGCGCCCGATTGACCGCCTGCAGGGCGTCGCTGCCCAGCTTCTGGGTATGGCTTGCGGCGTTCCGGAGCTGGTCGGCCGCCAGGCTCTCTGGATCGTCTTCGCGTACCATCCTCTCCATCAGCGACGCCACGCCCCTGGCCGAGGACTGTGCCGCGCGGACGTCACCGACAGTATTCGGCGCCTCCGCCATGGCAAGCTCCAGCGTGGCGCTCCCGCGGCGCAGCTCCCGCACAGCCGTCTGCAGCGCCGGAATGTCCTCGGGATTCCCCTCTCCGGCCCGGGCCGCCTCCAGCCGGCCCTCGCACTTCGTCAGCAGACCGCCGATCTCCGCTCCCATGTCCTCCAGGCCCTCGTTCACCGCCTCCAGCACGTAGATCGGCTCCGTCGCCCGGGAGATGGCCGCATTGCCGCGCACCAGCAACTCCTGCGTGGCCTCGGTAACATCGCCCTCATAGTCGGCGAGGTCCAGCAGCCGCTCGTTGATGCCCTTCACCGTCGAGACCAGGTCGCCGATCTGCTCCCTCGTCTTCTGAGCGTAGCGTGTGGCGCTGGCTCGCGAGCTCTCCGACAGCGCCCGCACCTCCGACAGCTCTGCCAGCAGCTCCCCGGCCTTCTGCCGGCCGGGCGGTCCCACGCCCTCCGTAGCGGGCATGGGGGCGTCGTCCAGGGCCGCAAGCCGTGCGCGCACGTAGCGGCTGTCGGGCTCCTGTTCGCGCGCGGTCTTGTAGTGCGCCCTCGCAAGCCCAAGCTCCCCGCGCGCCGCGTAGGCATCGCCCAGCAGGGAGTGCAGTGCGGCCGACTCCGGCGCTACCGTCAGAGCCTCGCGCAGCATCTGGGCCGCTCTCGCCGGCTGTCCGCGCGTCATGTACCCCCGCGCGATCCGCATCAGCACCTCCGCATCCTCGGTGCTCAGCTCCTCCCGCTTGAGCTGCCGCTTGATGCGATCGTCGGTGCGCGGGTGGGTCATGAAGTAGACCTCGAACCGGCTTGGCCGATGCTTCTGGAGCTTCGTCATCAGCCGGTGGTAGAAGTCCAGGCCCTTATGAGGATCGTAGCCGGCCCGATAGCACAGCAGCGTGCCCGCGTCGTCAGCCTCGTACTCGTCATCGCGACTGTACCGCAGTGAGAGCAGGCCCAGGCCGATCCCGACGACGTCACCCACCGTCCGGGACTCGCCCTTGATTACCTGGGTGAGAATGCCCATCAGCAGGCTCTGCTTGAAGGATTTGATGGAGTCCCGATGCACCACGTGCCCCACCTCGTGGGCCAGGACCATCCACACCTCGTCCTCGCTCTCGCAGAAGTCCATGAAGCCGCGCGTGAGGTAGATGTGTCCGTAGGGCGCAGCGAAGGCATTGACCAGGTCGGTCTCGATGACCTTGAACTCGTAGGGGATCGTCTGGCGGCGGCTCTGGGCCACGATCGTCTGCCCCGCGTGGTTGAGCCACTCATTCATCAGAGGATCATGGTCCACATCATAAGCGGCCTCGATGGACGCTGCCGAGGCCTCACCGAGGGCCTCCTCGACGTCATCCTCGCAGCCCGCGCCCACCAGCATCAGCCCGGCCGCCAGGACCGCGGCCAGCATCAGGCGCGCCATCGGCCAGCTTCTGTTCATCGCGCATACCTCCATCCGCCCTCGCCGTGCCACTCGCCGCGGCTCGTCAGCGCCCCTCGGATATGTAGTGATAGGCACTGTCTGCCGCGATGGCCGCGTCCCCCACCGCCGTGGCCACCTGTCGCAGGGGCGTATCCCGCACGTCACCGCAGGCGAAGATGCCCGGCTGCGACGTGCGCATCCGTTCATCTGTGACGATGAAGCCGTCCTCAAGTTCCACCAGGTCGCCAAGGAACTCCGTGTTCGGCTCGTAGCCGATGGCCACGAACACCCCACTAACCTCCAGCTCCGAGTCCTCCCCTGTCTTCCTGTTATGCAGTATCACCGAGGTCACCTCGTCATCCCCACGGATCTCGGAGGGCACGGAGTCCCAGATCACCTCGACCTTCCCGTTCCTTAGCACGCGCTCGGCCAGAATCTCGGTCGCCCGCAGCTCATCGCGGCGGTGCACCAGATAGACATTCTTCGCGATGTTCGCCATATACAGGGCTTCCTCGGCGGCCGTATCCCCCCCGCCGATCACGGCAACCGTCTCGTCGCGGTAGAAGAACCCGTCGCACGTGGCGCAGTAGGAGACCCCCCGCCCGAACAGCTCCCGCTCACCCGGGATCTTCAGGTGGCGCGGGTGAGCCCCGACTGCCAGAATCACCGCCGTCGAGAGATACTCCTGCGGGGCGCTGATCGTCCGCCACCGCTCACCCTCAGACCGGATGCTGGTGACCTCGGCGTTCTCCATGACGACGCCGAAGCTCTCGGCCTGCTGCGTCAGCCGCATGATCAGCTCCGCGCCGGTGATCCCCTCGGGGAAGCCGGGGAAGTTCTCGATGGTAGTGGCGGTGGCGGTCTGTCCGCCCGGCGCCCCTACCGTCAGCAGCACCACGTCCAGCCCGTAGCGCACGGCGTAGATGCCGGCGGTCAGCCCCGCCGCACCCCCGCCGATCACGACCAGCTCATGCTCTCTCACCTCAGACACAACCGTCCCTCCCCAGTTCCTGTCAACTCCAGGCGGGCATTCGCTTAACACGTCCGAAGCCCACGGTCCCGCCCTGTGACGGGGCCGACCCACGCTCTGGCTGATTCTACCACAGGAGACCACGGAGAGGAAAGCGCGCGTCACAGCGGAGGGAACGTCCTCAGACTCTCGGTTGCGCGCGGGGCACTACCGCCGCAATCCGCGGCGGCAGTGTCTGTGGACCAGCCAGCCGCTGTTGTTGCCGCCGAGGCGCGCACGAAGACGGGTGCAGAGCACGCGGAGGAGGCCAGCCCGAGCTTGTCACGATTGAGTGGCGCTGTGCGACACAAGCCGGCCGGAGGGGCGACTACTTCGTGGGCTCTTCAGTCGTATACACGAACTCCACGGCGCCGATGACCACGGTATCCCCCTCCTCGACGCCGGCCTCCCGGAGCGCCTTCAGCACCCCCTGCTCCTCGAGCTGCTGCTGAAACCATGCCACGGCCTCGTCGGCCTCCATGTCCACCGTCGCCGCCAGCTTCCCCCTCGCATCACCTATGGTCGAGAGCGCGCACCCGCACCCCGTCGTCTGTTACCACCGTGAAAGAGCCTCGGAGGCGATCCGTGATTGCGGGAAGGACGCGGCGGAGGTGCCTCCCCTTCTCGTCCGCGTCCCGAGTGCTGACCCGTAGCAGCACGATGCCAGCCGCAGCCAGTCCAAGCCGAAAGACGAGCTCCCCGAAGTCCTTAGCATTGGTAAGAATAAGGCGCTTCCCCGCCCTTGCTGCAGCGATAACGTCCTCATCCTCAGCCCCGGACGCGGTCTCCGATACCCACTCAACGTCATGGCCAAGTGAGCGAAGGGCCTCAACGACGCCGGTCTCGACGTTCTCGTCTGCCAGCCACCTCACTCGATAGCCTCCGTGGGGATGACCTCTTCGCAGCCTATGACATCCGCAGCGTAGGCCAGCGCCGCCATCACGTCCTCGCGAGTAATGGTAGGATAGTCGCGGAGAATCTGCTCAACAGTGATGTCAGCCGCCAGCTTGTCCAGTATGTCCCTGACCGGGATGCGCGTTCCCGCGATACAGGGCTTCCCGAACATCACCTTTGGGTTCACGCTGATGTGTCCGCGCCAATCGGCCATGAGTCTCACCTCTGCCTGCCGTGATCTGACCTCAGCATAGCAGATAAGGGCGACACCAGCAACGGTGGCCCCTGGCGGCGGAGGGGCGACTACTTCGTGGCCTCTTCAGTCGTATACACGAACTCCACGGCGCCGATGACCACGGTGTCCCCCTCCTCGACGCCGGCCTCGCGAAGGGCCTTCAGCACCCCCTGCTCCTCGAGCTGCTGCTGAAACCATGCCACGGCCTCGTCGGCCTCCATGTCCACCGTCGCCGCCAGCTTCTCGATGCGCGTGCCGGTCACTCCCATCGTCTCCCCATCCAGCCGCCGCACCCTCAAGGGTCGTCTCGGCAGCGGCGGGATCTCGAGCTCCATCTCCTCCTCGTCGGGGGGCTCCGGCTCCACCTCGTGCCCATGCGCGAACAGCCGCTCCCGGAGGTGATCCAGCAGCTCCCTGGTGCCCTCCCCGGTCGCTGCGGAGATGGCGAACACCGCGTAGCCCTCCGCCTCCAGCGCCTCCCGCAGCTCCGCCGCCCTCTCGCGGCCCTGGGGCAGGTCCATCTTATTCAGCGCCACCACCTGCTCCAGCCTCGCGAGGCGCGCGTCATACATCTCCAGCTCGCGGTTGATCTCCCGGAAGTCCTGGAGCAGATCGCGGCCTTCCAGGCCGCTGGCGTCCACCATATGCACCAGCAGCTTGGTGCGCTCGATGTGCCGCAGGAAGCGATCCCCGAGGCCCACGCCCTCATGCGCGCCCACGATCAGCCCCGGCATGTCCGCGATGACCATGGTGGTGAAGTCCTCGAACTGCACCACTCCCAGGTTCGGCTGCAGGGTCGTGAAGGGATATGCGGCCACCTCCGGCTTGGCGGCTGAGACGCGGGAGATGAAGCTGGACTTGCCCACGTTCGGGTAGCCGATGATCCCCACGTCCGCGAGCAGCTTCAGCTCCAGTCGCAGATGGCGCTCCTCGCCCGGCGCGCCGAGCTGGCAGAAGCGCGGGGCCTGACGGCTGGGCGTGGCGAAGGAGGCGTTCCCACGTCCTCCCTTCCCGCCGCGCGCAACCAGCAGACGCTGGCCCCCATGCGTGAGGTCGCATACCTGCTCTCCCAGGTCCAGGTCGTAGACGACGGTGCCCGGCGGCACGGGAATCACTGTGTCCCGGCCGTCGCGTCCCCGATGCTTCTTGGAGCTGCCCATCCTCCCGTCCTCGGCCCTGAAGGTGTTCCGGTACTCGAAGTCGAGCAGCGTGCGCATGTCGTCCTTGACCTGCAGGTAGACATCGCCGCCATCGCCGCCATCCCCGCCGTTTGGCCCGCCGCGGGGCTCGAAGGCCTCTCTACGGAAGCTCACCACGCCGTCGCCGCCGTCGCCGGCGCGCACGTTTATCCTGGCCTCGTCGATGAATCCGCTCATGATAGCTGCCTGCTTACGAAAACCGCCGGCACTGAACGTGCCGGCAGTTCTCTATGACGCTTGGCTCCTGTCTGAGTGGCCCTACGACGCCACCCGGGCCCGCTCGGGCCAGACGTGCACGAGCTTGTTGGGCCCCTTCTGTTCGAACTCCACGAAGCCGTGGGCCTTGGCGAAGATGGTGTCATCGCCGCCGATCCCGACGTTGCGGCCGGGGCGGAACTTGGTGCCCCGCTGCCGCACGATGATGCTGCCAGCCTTCACCTGCTGGCCCTCAAACCGCTTGGTGCCCAGTCGTTTGCTTCGCGAGTCCCGCCCATTGCGGGTGGACCCCATTCCCTTTTTGTGCGCCATCTCTGCCAGCTCCCTGTATGTAAAGATTGCGTGCTCTCAGCGTTGGCCGCTCAGCCGGCGATGTCCATGATCTCCAGCGCCGTGAAGTGCTGCCGGTGGCCGATCTTCCGCCGGTAGCGCTTCTTGGCCCGGAACTTCCGGACGATGATCTTCCGCTCGCGGCCCTGCTGCACCACGCGGGCCTTCACGGCGGCGTTAGCCAGATACGGCCGGCCCACACGCAGCCCGCTCTCCTCGTCGCGGATCGCGAGGACCCTGTCGAGCTCGATCTCCTCGCCGGTCTCGTTGGCCAGCCGATCCACTTTCACGACCTGATCCGGCTGCACCATGTGCTGCCGGCCGCCGACCTCCACTATCGCGTACATGACCTGCTCCCTCACTACGCTCCCGACCACAAAGGGCAAAACAAACAGTCGATAGCGCGGACGCCCGCGCCATCAACTGCTTATCAGTATGATAGCCTATCCCAGTGCCGAAGTCAAGACCTCGATTCTCCCACGCACACGCCCCACGTGGCCTGCGAAGGAACGGCCTCGGCTGCTGCAAGCGCTCGAACCGACGCCAAGCCAGACGTCGCCCCCGCGTCGGAGGCAGCGGGCAGCGAAAACAGGTAGGCGGCGTCCTTCGCCAATATTGCAGAATCGGCCCTGCTGCCGCTATGGTCTGCACCGCTCGAGAAGCTCTGCTGTGATCTCGTGGAAGACGTCTGAGAAGTTGTGCAACTGCTGAGACCTGCCGATCGCGAAGAACGCGTTCTCAACGTTCTTCCCCAGCTCGCCGACCGCCTCGCAGGCGCACGCCAGGTCCCCGTCCCCTGAGACGAGAATGGCGACATCGTAGGTGTCAGTGGACGCGTGTCTGAGCATGTCCACCGCGATCTGAGTGTCAACGCCCTTCTCCACGAATGTACCCCCTCGGGGAACGAGGCGCCCCAAGATCAGGCGTACATGCTGCTGCTCGCGTACAGCGGAGAAGAACGCTTGCTGCCGCTCGTAGCGATCAGGGTCTACGTCTTGAAGAAGCGATACGTTGTAGTAGTAGACACGGATGAGCTGCCGTCCGGCGCCGGCAAGTTCTCGCCCCAGCGCCCCAAAGTCAACCTGCGTGTCGAAATCGTTTGCCCGCAGACCGTGGTAGAAGTTGCTGCCATCGACGAATACCATCACTCTCGATTCGAGCATCTTGATCAGACCCCCACGTTCCTACAGCAAAAAAAGTAACCCGCGGTTGCACGCAACCGCGGGGAGCTAATACACTCGCCGTTGCACGCAATGGCGAGGAGTTTATACAGGATTATTATAAGGATCGGCGCCTCTCATGTCAAGGTTTAGGGCGAACGAAGTTGACCGCGAATTGGCTGCACCAAGTGACCGGCCCCCTCCTCCAAACAGCGCACCTACCCAACGGGGCGGAGCCGGCCTGATCCGTTACCGAGGAGATGGCGTCGCTCCGTCGGCGCCGGCCGCTCCTACCCCTCCTCCCCCAGCGCCTCCTCCAGCTCCCTCATGCGCCGCTCAAGGCGCGACTGGCGCAGGGCATTGGTCAGGTCGCCGCGAGTGCGCTCCACGGCGCCCCGAGCCTGATCCGTGCGGCCGCGGAGGCCCTTGGTCACAGCCTGGGGGTAGTCGAAGCTCATCAGCGTCTGGTGGATCTCGTCCATCATTTGCAGATAGGTCTCGGCCTCCTCAACCTCGTCGCGGCGGATGAGGTCCAGCACGTGCCGGCGAAGCTCGCCCACCGCGTCCCCCAGCCCATTGAGCCAGTCGGCGTGATCCACGCCGATATCGTCGGGGCTCGGCAGATCGTTGCCCCCGATGAGCGCGAGAGCCACCGCCGCCTCGGCGTACTCCCGCGCCGCGTCGCCCACGAAGCCCGAGTAGCCGATCTCCGGACTCGCGTGCACCGCCGCCAGCATCCGGTCGTGCAGCTCGCGGGTCTTCCGCACCTGCTCCCGCGCCCGATCGAACTCCTGGCGGTGCACGGCCTTGATCGTGGCCGAGGCCGCCTGCACCACCTCGCGCGAGGTGGTGTAGGCCTCCTCCCGGCGCTGGTGTATCTGCTCCAGGTGCTCCCGGGCCTGGTCGGCAAACTCGTCTATGCGATCGAGCATTCCGCCCGTCTCTCCCTCGCAGCTCAGATCCGCGCGCTCCGTCCGATGTCCGCCCCGCGGGCCAGGGCCTTCTCGTTATCGGGCATGTGATGGTGGTGGCGCTCGGGAAGCATCTCGCGCAGCGAACGTGCCACATCCTCTGCGGTCATGACTCCGGTGCCAGCCGCCCAGGCGCCCAGCAGCGACATGTTCAGCGTCCGCTCATTGCCGATCTCCGCCGCGATGTCGTTCGCCGGGACCATCAGCACCCGGCAGTCGCCGCAGTCCGGCGGCTCGGGCACCAGTGAGCTGTTGATCACCACCAAGCCGCCCTCCGCCAGCCGGTCCGCGAAGTCGCGCACCGCGGTGCGGTCCATCAGGATCATGGAGGTGGGATGGTCCGAGGTGGGGCTGGCGACGCGACCGTCGGTGAGCACGATGGTACAGGTGGAGCTGCCTCCGCGCACCTCGGGGCTGTAGATCGGGAACCACGACACGTTGAGCCCGATGTCCATCCCGGCCCTCGCCACGAGCTGGCCCGCCAGGTTCACGCCCTGCCCCCCGATTCCGGCCATGAACAGCTCCTCACGCATCTGACTCCCCTCCCCCGGTCTCCTCCTCAGCGAGGCGATCCCGAAAGACCTTCAGCGGGTAGTAGTCGATCATTCTCTCCTCCACGTGTTCCACGGCCTCAAGCGGGTCCATCCCCCACCACGTGGGGCAGATGCTCAGCAGCTCCACCAGCGAGAAGCCCCCGCCTGCCACCTGCGTCTCGAAGGCCCGCCGGATGGAGCGCTTGGCGCTGCGGATGCGGGGCGGAGTCGTCAGCGCCTCGCGCGCCAAGTAGCCGACCCCCGGGAGCGTCGCCAGCAGCTCGCAGATGCGGATGGGGTAGCCGGCGGCCTCCACCGTGCGGCCCGTGGGCGAGGTGGTGGTCCTCTGCCCCAGCAGCGTGGTCGGCGCCATCTGCCCCTGCGTCATGCCAAAGACGGCGTTGTTAATGAAAACGATGGTGATGGCCTCGCCCCGTGCGGCGGCATGAACCACCTCCGCCATGCCGATGGAGGCCAGGTCCCCGTCGCCCTGATATGTGAAGACGATCGCCTCCGGCTGCACCCGCTTGATGCCGGTGGCCACGGCCGGGCCTCGACCGTGCGCGGCCTGCACCGCATCCGTGTCGAAGTACTCATAGGCGTACACCGAACAGCCCACCGTCGCGATGGCCACGGTGCGGTCCTTGACTCCCAGCTCGTCGATGACCTCCGCCACCAGGCGGTGCGCCGTCCCGTGCGTGCACCCCGGGCAGTAGCGCATCTCGACCTCGGTGAGGGCGTCGGGATACGGATTGATCAGCGTCTCCTCAGCCATGCACTTGCGCTCCTCGATTCACGCGAGGATGCGTCACACCCCGGCGGCGCCAGCCGTCAGCGCCACCTCGCGTATCTTCTCGACCACGTCGCCCACGCTGGGCATGTTGCCCCCAGTCCGAGCCAGCAGGTCCACCGGGCAGCGTCCCTCCACCGCCAGCCTGACGTCCTCAATGAACTGCCCCATCGACATCTCCACCACCACCACGGCCGTCGCCCGCTCCGACCAGCTTCTGATGGGCTCGGCCGGGAAGGGAAAGACCGTCTTGGGCCGGATCAGGCGCGTGGGAATGCCCAGCTCCTCGGCCTGCATCACGGCGCTCTCGCAGATCCTGGCCGAGATGCCGTAGGCGCACAGCAGCACCTCCGGCTCCTCCGCGCCGAACTCCCCCCAGTCGGTGATCTCCTCCGCCGCCCGGCGGTAGCGCTCGGCGATGCGCTCGTTGACGGCCTCCATAGCGTCGAACTCCACCCACAGCGAGTTGACGATGTTCCGCTCCCGCTCCTGCGGGTCGTGCGGACCCACCGCGTAGTTGCGCTCAGGCGGTGGCAGCTCCCTGCGGGGGATGAGGGCGCACGGCTCCATCATGTTCGCCAGGATGGCGTCGGCCAGGACCATCACGGGGTTGCGGTAGCGGTCCGCGATGTCGAAAGCCCCCGCAGTGAAGTCGTGCAACTCCTGCACCGAGTAGGGCGTGAGCGTGATGCACCGGCCGTCGCCGTGACCGGCTCCCCGCGTCGCCAGCCAGTAGTCCGACTGCGCCGGACCGATGTTCCCCAGCCCCGGCCCGCCCCGCACCATGTTCACCAGCACGCAGGGAAGCTCCGAGCCCAGCATGTACGACAGGCCCTCCTGCATAAGAGCGATTCCAGGCGAGGACGAGGTGGTCATCACCCGCGCGCCGGCCGCGGCCGCCCCGTAGACCATGTTGATCGCCGCCACCTCGCTCTCCGCCTGCAGATACACCCCGCCGAGCTTGGGCAGCTCCGCCGACATATACTCGGGGATCTTGTTCTGCGGCGTGATGGGGTAGCCAAAGAAGTGCCGGCAGCCGCCCGCGATCCCGCCCTCGGCGGTGGCCTCATTGCCGCTGATAAAGACGCGCTCTCCCTGCTGGGTCATCGGTACACCTCGATGCACACGCTCGGACACACCAGGGCGCAGATGCCGCACCCGGTGCACTGCTCCTCATCCGTCAGCTCCACGGGGTGATAACCTCTGAGGTTGGTCTCGTTGCTGACCTGCAGGCAGTCCCTGGGGCAGAACTCGACGCAGAGCATGCACTGCTTACAGCGCTCCGCGTCGATCTTCACCTTCGGCATCGACATCCCTCTCTGCTGCGATCAGGCCGTCGTCGGCTGCGCCTGCGACCGGACGCGCTCGCGCGTTCGCGCGGCCTCCCGAAGCATCTCTGCCGCATGCTCTCGAGCGGTGCCCGCTGTGTCCGTCTCCCCCATCATCCGCGCGATCTCCGCGACCCGGGCATCCCCGGTCAGCTCCTCCACCTCGACGATCGTGCGGTCGCCCTCGATCCGCTTCGTCACCTGGATCTGACGGTCCGCGTGGCAGGCGATCTGCGGCAGGTGCGTGACGCACAGCACCTGAGCATGCTCCGAGACCGCCACCAGCTTCTCGGCCACGGCCAGCGCCGTGCGGCCGCCGATGTTGGTGTCAATCTCATCGAAGACGATCGTCGGGACCTCGCTGCCCGCGGCGTTGATGGCCTTGAAGGTCAGCATCACCCGCGACAGCTCGCCGCCCGAGGCCACCTTCGACAGCGGCCGCAGCTCCTCTCCGGGGTTGGCGCTGAGCATGAACCGCACCCGGTCGATGCCGCCGGCGTCCGCGGCCCAGGGTCGTCCGTCGGCGTCGGGCAGGCCCTGCTCGTCGGCATCGGCCTCCACCATCACCCCGAACCGGGCCCGCTCCATTCCCAGCGGCCGCAGCTCCTCCTCCATCCGCTCGGCCAGCCGCGACGCGAGCTCCCGGCGCGACTGCGAGAGCCGCTCCGCGCGCCTTCCGGCCTCCTGCTCCAGCTTTGCGATGCGCCGCTCCAGCTCCTCGGCGCTCTCCTCCGCGCCCTCCAGCGCCTCGATCTCCGCCTGGGCCTCGTCCCGATACCGCAGTATCTCCGCCGCGCTGTCGCCGTACTTGCGCTTCAGCCCCGCGATCAGGTTCAGCCGCGCCTCCACTTGCTCGATGCGCTCAGGGTCCTCCTGCATCGTCTCCAGGTAGACCCGCATGGCCCGCGCGCTGTCCTCGGCTCTGTCCACCGCGTCCACCAGTGCGCTGGCGGGGCCAGCCAGCTCCGGGTCGATCTCCGCCAGCTCCTCAGCGGTGTCCTGTGCCAGCCGAAGTTGCTGCAGGGCGCCGGCAGTGCCCTCCCCCTCCAGCGCTCCGTAGGCGGCCACGATCCCGTCGCGCAGCTTCTCGTAGTGCATCAGCCGCTCGCGCTCAACCGCCAGCTCATCGTCCTCCCCCGGCTCCAGCCTCGCCTCATCGATCTCCTTCACCTGAAAGCGCAGCAGGTCGAGCCGCTGGGCGCGGGTCCGCTCGTCCGTGGCAAGCTGCTCGCGGCGGCGCCGCGCCTCCCGCAGCTCCCGCCACGCCTCGTGGAAGTCCTCCAGCAGCGCCAGGTGCTCGGTGCCCCCGAAGGCGTCCAGGAACTGCCGATGGTTACGCTCGTGGATCAGCGACTGGTGCTCGTGCTGGCCGTGGATGTCAGCGAGGTGCTCGCCGATGCCCCGCAGGGCGGTCATGCTGGAGGACGCCCCGTTGAGCCGGTAGTAGCTGCGGCCGGAGGCGATGGTCCGGCTGAGGGTCACGCTCCCGTCCTCGGCCGCGATCTCCTCCTGCTCGGCGGCGGCCCGCGCCGCGGGGGCATCCGCCAGGTCAAAGAGCGCCTCCACCCGGGCGCGCTCGGCGCCGCCACGGATGGCCTCGGAGGTGACGCGCTCGCCCAGTGCGGCGTTGAGGGCGTCCACGATGATCGACTTGCCGGCGCCGGTCTCGCCCGTAAGGGCGATCAGCCCCGACCCCAGCGTCATCTCAAGCTCGTCAATCAGCGCGAAGTTCTCGATTCTCAGCTCGCGCAGCATCGCATCTCGCCGTCCGCCCGTCCTCGCACGGTTGCTGTGGGCATGCTACCGGGCCTCGCCCCAGCGCAGCTTGCTGTGCAATCGCTCGTAGAACGTGCGCCGCCCAAGCTGCACCAGCCGCGCCCGGCACTCGGCGCGTGAGACCTCCACCTCGTCGCCGGCCCGCACCCTCACAGTCTCCTGGCCATCAACGGTCAGCGCCAGGTCATCCTGCGGCGCCGGCGAGGGCTCGACGGTGACCACCAGGTCCGAGTCCGGTCGCACCACCAGCGGCCTGGTGGTGAGAGTGTGCGGGCAGATGGCCGTCAGCAGCAGCGCCTCCACCTTCGGGTCAACGATCGGTCCGCCGGCCGACAGGGAGTAGGCGGTCGAGCCCGTGGGCGTGGCCACGATCAGCCCGTCGGCGGCGAAGTGCGCGACGTGCTGCCCATCGACCTCCACCCTCAGCCGCACGATCCGCCGGAAGCTGCCCGTCGCCAGCACCGCGTCGTTGAGCCCCATGAACTCCTCGCAGGTCTCTCCCCCCCGCCGCAGGCACACGCGGACCATCATCCGCTCCTCGACCTCAAACTCCCCGGCCAGCACCCGGTCGATCTCCGACAGCACCCGGTCGGGCTCCTCCTCGGCCAGGAAGCCGAAGCCCCCCAAATCCACCCCCAGCAGCGGCACCCCGATCGGCGCCACCATCCGGGCCGCTGACAGGAAGGTCCCGTCGCCTCCCATCACCAGCATCAGGTCCGGCCGAGCGGCCACGATATCCTCGCAGGTTGTGCAGTCCAGCGAGCAGGCCTCCGCCAGCGTCTCAGCCACCACCACCTCGGCGCCCGCCTCCTCCAGCACCGCCACGGCCCTGCAGGTGGCGTCCTTGGCGCGCGGCTTGTGCAGCGCGGTGATGATCCCCACTCGCCGGATCGGATCGCCCATCTCAGCCTCGCTATTGCCCCTCCGTCTGTCCCAGCTTCCGCTCCAGGCGCTCGACGTTCCGCTTCGCCGGTGCGTAGTCAGGCTCAATCTCCAGGACCTTGCGGTAGTTCTCCAACGCCGCGTCCAGGTCGCCCTGCTTCTCCAGCGCCGCCCCCAGATTGTTGAGGGCATACACGTAGTTGGCGTCGGCCTTCAGGGCGGCGCGGAAGTGCACGATGGCCTCAGTGAGATTCTCGCGGCTGTAATAGATGAGCCCGGCGTTGTTATGTGCCTCCAGGTTCTCAGGCTCAAGCGCCAGAGTGCGGGAATACTCCTGCAGCGCCTCATCGAACTGGCCCCGCTCGTAGTAGAGGTTCCCCAGCCCACAGTGGGCGGCGACCATCTCCGGGAAGCGGCTGACCGCGTCCTGCCACTGCGCCAGCGCCTCGTCCTTCTTGCCGGCCTTCTCCAGAGCCAGCGCCAGGTTCAGATGCGACACCTTCAGGTCGGGGTTCGCGGCAATGGCCTGGCGGAAGTACCCCGCCGCCTCCTCCGCCCTGTCCTGCTCGTACAGCGCCCAGCCGAGGTTGTTGAGGGCGTTGGCGTCGTCCGGCCGGATCTTCAGCGCCTCGCCGTAGGCCTCGGCGGCCTTCGCGTAGTCTCCCATGGCTGCGTGGGCCAGGCCCATGTTGTAGCGCGCCGCGAAGCTGGTGTTATCCAGCTCCGCCGCCGTCCGCCAGTGCTCCACGGCCTCTGCGTACTTGCCGGCATTGTAGAGCGCAAGCCCCAGGCCCACGTGCGCCTCCACGATCTCCGGGTCATCGGCCAGCGCGGCCTCGTAAGCCTTCGTCGCCGCCTCAGTATCGCCGGTCTTCACGTAGAGTGTCCCCAGCACCGTCAGCACCGACGTGTCGTCGGGGGCGATCTTCCGAGCCGCCTCGAACTCCCGGATGGCCTTCTCGGTATCGCCGATCTTGCGCAGGGCGTGGCCGAATGAGACATGCGTCTCCAAGTCCTCAGGGGCGATCTCCAGCGCCCGGTTGTAGGCATTGAAGGCCTTCTCGTACTGCTCCTGGCGTGCGTAGAGATTCGCAAGGTTGTATTGGGCATCCAGGTACTGGGGGTCCTTCTCCAGGGCCTTCGTGTACATCTCCTCGGCCTTCGCCATCTCGCCGGCCGCCAGGTAGGCATTGCCGAGGTTGTTGTAGCTCACGGCGTACTTCGGGTCCAGCTCGATGGCCCTGGTCAGGTGCTGGATGGCCGCCTCGGTCTCACCGAGCTGCAGCGACACAGAGCCCAACCAGCACAAGATCGTGGGATCATCGGCACGCGCCTGAAGCGCCGCCTTGAAGGCGTCCCGTGCCTCCTCAAGCCGGCCCTGCTCGTAGTGCTCCAGGCCCTGGTTGAACTCCGCCAGCACCGGGTCTTCCTCCTGGGCCCATGCGCAGCAGCAGGCCGCGGCCAGCGCCGCCACCATCAGAGGTGCGCACCAGCGCCTCATCCTTCGGGTATCCATCTCGTGACCACTCCCTGTCACGACCTTGCCATGGGGCCTCTGGCGCCCCAGGATGGCTCTCGGCTCTCGCCAGCAGCGGCAATCAGGTCCCTGGCCGCCGCGGCGATCCCCTCGGCCGTCAGCGACCACTGGGCCAGCAGTATCTCCGGGTCGCCGGCCTCCACAAACTCGTCGCCGATCCCCAGCCTCGCCACGTGGACGTCGTCCAGGCCACGCGCGGACAGCAACTCCAGCACCGCCGAGCCGAAGCCGCCAGCCAGCACACCCTCCTCGACCGTCACCAGGCGCCCGGTGCGCTCCGCCAGCTCCTCGATCAGGCCCTCGTCGAGGGGCTTCACGAAGCGCGCGTTGACCACTGCGGCCTCGATCCCCTCCCCGGCCAGGGCGTCAGCCGCCTCCAGCCCGCGGTGGGCCATCGGCCCCACCGCCAGGATCGCGAGGTCGTCTCCCTCGCGCATGACCTCGGCCCTGCCGATCTCCAGAGCCTCCGGCTCCCGGGTCAGCTCCACGCCCTCTCCCTCGCCCCGCGGGTAGCGGAGGCTGACCGGCGACTCCAGCGCCAGCGCCGTGACCAGCATGTCCCCCAGCTCGGCCTCGTCCCGCGGAGCCATCACGGTCATGCCCGGGATGTGCCGCATATACGCCAGGTCGAAGACCCCGTGATGCGTGGGGCCGTCGCCGGCCACCAGCCCGCCCCGGTCCAGTGCGAAGACCACCGGCAGGTTCTGCAGGCAGACGTCGTGGATAATCTGGTCGTAGGCGCGCTGCAGGAAGGTGGAGTAGACGGCCACCACCGGCCTCATGCCGGCCGCTGCCAGGCCCGCTCCGAAGGTCACTGCATGCTCCTCGGCCAGGCCCACATCGAAGGTTCGGCTGGGATAGCGCCGATTGAAGGCCTCCACGCCGGTGCCGTCAAGCATCGCCGCCGTGATGGCGACGATCCTCTCATCATCACCCGCGAGCTGGCACAGCGTCTCCCCGAACACCGCGCTGTAGGTGGGCGCCTCTCGCGTGCGCAGCGGGCGCCCGCTCTCCACGTCAAAGCGCGGCGCGCTGTGGAAGCTGCGCGGGTCCTCCTCCGCCGGCTCATACCCCTTGCCCTTGGTGGTCACCACATGCACCAGCACCGGACCCGGCAGGCGCACCGACTGCTCCAGGATCTCAATCAGGTGCAGGATATCGTGCCCGTCGATGGGCCCCAGGTAGGTCAAGCCCAGGTACTCGAAGAGCATCCCCGGGATGACCATGCCCTTCACGCCGTCACGGAAGCGGTCCATGGCCAGCACCATGGACTGCCCCATGGGCAGCCGCTCGAACATCCGGATGAGGTCCTCCCGGGCGCGCCGGATGGTGGGGGTGACGTTCGCGCGCAGCAACGCCAGGTGCCCCGAGAGCGCGCCGACGTTGCGCGCGATGCTCATCTCGTTGTCGTTGAGCACCACCGTCATGTCCGCGCCCAGGTGCCCGACCGCGTTGAGGCCCTCGAACGCCAGCCCGCCGGTGAGCGCCCCGTCGCCGATGACCGCCACGATCCGCTCGTCCGAGCCACGCAGGTCGCGGGCCTTGGCGAAGCCCAGCGCCGCCGAGATCGAAGTGCTGCCGTGGCCGGCCCCGAACTGATCGTGCTCGCTCTCATCGCGCTTGGTGAAGCCCGCCAGCCCACCATGCTGCCGGAGCGTGCCGAAGTCCCCCTGTCGCCCCGTCAGCAGCTTGTGCGTGTAGCACTGGTGGCTGACGTCCCAGATGATCTTGTCCCTGGGGCTGTCGAGCACCGCGTGCAGCGCCAGCGTGAGCTCCACCACACCCAGGTTCGAGGCCAGGTGGCCGCCAGTCTTGGAGACGCTGTCGATGATGCGCTCTCGTATCTGTCGCGCCAGCGACTCCAGCTCCGAGGCCCTCAGCCCCTTGAGATCCGCCGGCGACTGAATGTCGTCAAGCCTCACTGTCATCGGCATCACCGGCCGCGAACGGCTCGGTGCCACCCTCCTCATCAACGAGCTGCTCGATTCTCGTCTCGGCCTCCGTCAGCAGCCGCGTGCAGTGCTGGCGCAGGGCCATGGCGCGCTCGAAGCGATCCAACATCCGCTCCAACACCACCTGCCCGCTTTCCAGCTCCGCCACAATCTCCTCCAGTTCCCCCAGCGCCTCCTCGAAGCCGAGCTGCTCAATGTCGCGATCCTCTTCAGCCACCGGTCGAGCTCTCCGTTCGCGCCTCCGTGCCGGTCACCCGCGCCCGAATCTCGCCGTCGGCAACCGACGCGTGTATGCCATCCTCCGTCGATACCTGTTCGATGCTGCGTACCAGGCGCTGATCCTCATCCCGCCATACCAGGGCGTAGCCGCGCTGCACCACCCCCGCCGGGTCCAGCGCTCGCAGTGACGCCTCCGCCGAATCCAGCCGGCCGTGAACGCGCTCGAAGCGCCGTCGAAGGGCCTCTCGCGCCCGTCTTCCCGCCGCCACGATGCGGCTGCGGCGCCGATCCAGTGCAGTCAGCCGTCGCCGGACCCTCGGATCCAGCGTGCGCAGCGTCAGCACCGACTCCGCCAGCCGCGCACGCAGGCGCTCTGTCGCCACATCGCCCGACCGCACCAGGCGCATGCCGGCCTCGTCCAGCCGCTGCCAGCGCCCCTCCACCATGCTCTCCGGCCGGCACAGCACCGGCCGCTCACACAGCGCCGTCAGCCGCGAGTCCCCCCGGCTCAGGCGCTCCCGCAGCGCCGTGCACACCCGCTGGCCCAGGCGGTCGAGCCCACCCGCCAGGTCCCGCACGTCCGGAACCGCAAGCTCTCCGGCCGCCGACGGCGTGGGCGCCCGAAGGTCCGCCGCCTCGTCGCACAGCGATACGTCCGTCTCGTGTCCCACGGCGCTGATGACGGGCACCGGGCACGCGAAGACCGCCCGCACCACCCGCTCATCGTAGAACGCCCACAGGTCCTCCAGCGATCCCCCGCCGCGGCCGATGATCACCACGTCCGGCCGGCAGACCTCCGCCGCCAGCCGCAGCCCCCGCACCAGGCCCTCCGGCGCCTCCTCGCCCTGCACCACCGCCGGCACCACAATGATCTCGGCCGGCGGGTAGCGCCGGGAGATGACGGTGATGAGATCGCGCACTGCCGCGCCCGTCGGCGACGTCACCAGCGCGATCCGCCGCGGAAAGGCTGGGATGGGCCGCTTCCGCGAGGGCTCGAAGAGCCCCTCCCCCTCCAGCTTCGCCCGCAGCTTCGCGATGGCCTCGGCCAGCTCGCCGGCTCCGTCGGGCCGCATGGCCCGCACGATGAGCTGGTACTCGCCGCGCGGCTGGTAGACCGTGACGTTCCCGTGGGCCAGGACCTGCTGGCCGTCATCGGGATCGAACCCCAGCCGGCAGGCGTCGCCCCGGAAGCAGACGCAGCGAAGCTGGCTGCCCTCGTCCTTGAGCGAGAAATACAGGTGGCCGGAGCTGGGGCGGGCGAGGTTGGAGATCTCGCCGTGCACTGATACCTGGGCAAGCAGCTCATCGCCGTCGATGAGCCGCTTGATGTACGCTGTCAGCTCGGAGACAGACAGCGACATCCGTCCCGGATCCGGGCGCTCAGCCACGTCCGCTCACGCCTTCTCCGAGACGAGGCCCTTCTCCCGGGCCAGGCTGGCCAGCACGCCGTTGACGAACTTCCCCGACGCCGGGGTGCCGTAGAGCTTGGCCAGCTCTACCGCCTCGTTGAAGGCCACGCTCACCGGGGTCTCGGGGACCCCCAGCAGCTCCGCGGCCGCCACCCGCAGCACATTGCGGTCGGTGGCGGGCATGCGCTCCAGCGTCCAGTCCCGAGCCAGCCGCTCGATGTGCTGGTCTATCTCCTCCGCCCGCGCGAAGTACGCCTCCGCCAGCCGGACGGCGAACTCCTCGATCTCGGGCCCCAGCTTGCGCCGCTCCTCAGGCGCCATCTGCCAGGTCTCCGCGAGCACCTCCATCGTCTGCTCCAGCCGGGATACTGCATTCCCGGCGCGAAGCTGGCAAAGGTCCGCCTGAAACAGAATGGAGAGCGCCAGCTCACGCCCTCGCCGTCGTGCACCCTCAGCCACCACGACACCTCGTCACGCGAAGATGCGTCCGAACAGCCATGCCCCCAGCCCGCCGACGACAGTCAAGGCCGCCGCCAGCAGAAACCAGGGGAAACCCTTTACCATCCACACCACGGCCAACGCGAGTCCGAAGGCGCTCCCCGCTGTGCACCTCCAGAAGTCGCGGGCATTCTCCTCGACCATCAATGTCCACCTCCCTGATCGATGGGCACCCGTCGCTGAATGAACTGAGTGGTAACCTCACCTCGCCGGAAGTAGGCGTTGCCCAGAACCCGCAGGTGGTAGGGGATCGTGGTCTTCACGCCCTCGATGCGCATTCCTCTCAGCGCGGCCCGCATCCGCTCGATGCAGCTCTCGCGATTCTCGTCCCAGGTAATGACCTTCGCGATCATCGGGTCGTAGTGGGTGGACACCACCGAACCGGTGGCCACGCCGCTGTCGATGCGGATCCCCGGGCCGCTGGGCATCTCCCAGGCGGTGATGGTCCCGGGCGAGGGAATGAAGCCCCGGTCGCCGTCGGCGGCCAGGATGCGGCACTCGATGGTGTGCCCCTCGAACCAGATACCGCCCTGCTCGTGGCGCAGCCGCTCCCCGGCCGCGATGCGGATCTGCTCCCGCACAATGTCGATCCCGGTGAGCATCTCAGTGACCGGATGCTCGACCTGGATGCGGGCATTCATCTCGATAAAGTAGAACCGGCCCCGGGCATCCAGGAGAAACTCCACCGTCCCGGCGTTGGTGTAGCCGGCGGCCTGCGCGGCCCGGATCGCCGCCTCGCCCATCCGCCGCCGCAGCGTGCTGCCTACCGCCGGGCACGGCGACTCCTCCAGCAGCTTCTGGTGGCGGTGCTGGATGGAGCAGTCGCGCTCGCCCAGGTGGACGTAGCTGCCATGTGTGTCGGCGAGGATCTGCACCTCCACGTGGCGCAGGTCCTCCATGTACTTCTCAATGTAAAGCTCGCCATTGCCGAAGGCGCTCCGGGCCTCGGAGGCCGCGCGCTCCACGGCCTCCTTCATCTGCTCATCATTGTGGATGATGCGGATGCCCCGGCCACCCCCGCCGCCGGCGGCCTTCACCATCACCGGGTAGCCCAGGTCCCGCGCGACATCCCGCGCCTCCTCGGGGTTCCGGATGCCGTCCAGGCTCCCCGGCACCACCGGCACCCCCGCCTCTCGCACGGTCTTGCGGGCCTCGGCCTTGTTCCCCACCCGCGCGATGGCGTCGGCGGAGGGGCCGATGAAGGTCAGCTTGCAGCTCTCGGTGGCCTCGGCGAAGTTGGCGTCCTCCGAGAGATTCCCGTAGCCGGGGTGGATGGCGTCGGCGCCAGTGATGACCGCCGCGCTGAGGATGTTGGCGGCGTTGAGGTAGCTATCGGTGTTAGGCGAAGCGCCGATGCAGATGGCCTCATCGGCCATCCGCACGTGCAGGGCGTCCCTGTCAGCCTCGGAGTATACGCCTACGGTGGCGACCCCAAGCTCGCGGCACGACTGGATCACCCGGCAGGCGATCTCACCGCGGTTGGCCACCAGGACCTTGTCAAACATGCGCTCCGCTCCGTCCGTCCGCCCTGCGCTGCCGCGGACCTTCTCCTACAGGTTCTCGTGCCCGGGAGTGGTGCAGTGGATCTCCCCGGTCTGCGGATTGTAGACGTAGGGCTTGCCGCTGACCGGGCAGGTACCGATGCTGCCCTGCTGCCCGGGGTTGAACTTCTTGGGATACTCCCCGTGTTCGATCACGTACATCTCGATGAGCTGCCGGCACTGGTTCAGGTTGCTGGCGCACTGCGCGCTCTTGGCCTTGTCGATGGACCGCGCAGGGATCGACTTCTCCTGCTCCTGGCCCTTCTCCCCGGGGCCGCTGAGGCCGTAGTAGCCCACTGCGAGCAGACCGATGATGACGATGACCAGAAGGATCTCGACCAGCGCGAAGCCTGCCTGTCCCGACTGCCGCCCCCCGCCCATGATCCTACGCCTCCTCGACACGAACCGCGAACAGCCGATCCCCGTACTGCACCGCCTCTCCGTCATCAACGAGCACCTCGATCACCTCGCCGTCATAGGGCGAGACGACGTCGGTGAGCTTGCGCAGCGCCTCGATGGTCCCGATGACCTCCCCGGCCGAGATCACGTCGCCCACCTGGACCATGGGCTCCTCGTCCGGCGCCGGGCCCTGGTGGAACAGCCCCACCAGCCCCGCCGTGACGTATTCGACGCGGGCCTCAGACTCCGCGGCCTCGTCGGGCTGAGCGGCCTCCATCGGCACCTCCGGCGTCTCCTGGCCCTCAGCCTCAACAGCGGGCGCCACCTCCGGGGCGCGCGCCATGCGGCTGACGCGGACGAGGGTCTCGCCGTCCTCGATCTCGATCTCGGCCGCGTCCGAGCCGGCCAGCAGATCGATCACCCGCTCCACGGCCTCCCTGTCGATCCGCATCCGCTCCGCCTCTCAGCTCTCCACCCGGCCGACGTACTCCCCGGTCTCGGTGTCCACCCGCAGCACGTCCCCGGTCTGCACGAACAGCGGCACCTGCACCACCGCTCCCCCCTCGATTGTCGCCGGCTTGCTGCCGCCCTGAGTGGTGTCACCACGCAGGCCCGGGTCCGTCTGTGTGACGCGCCGGTCAACGGTCTTGTCGATCTCCATCCCCACGATCTTGCCCTCATAGAGGGCGAACTGCACCGTCTCGCCCTCCTTGAGCCACTTGACGTTCTCGCCGAGGATGTCGCGGGTCAGCTCTCGCTGCTCGTAGGTCTCCATGTCCATGAAGACGTAGGTCTCGCCGGTGGTGTAGAGGTACTGGAAGTCCCTGCGATCCACGTGGGCGGTCTCCACGTCCTCATTGGAGCGAAAGGTCTTCTGGAAGACCTCGCCCGTCTCGACGTCGCGGAGCCTGGTCCGGACGATAGCGTCACCGCGGCCCTGCCTGTGATGGTCCGCCTGCACGACCTGCAGCACGCGCCCGTCCAGCTCTATGGTCAATCCGGGCTTGAAATCGTTCGGTGTGACCACGCCGTCTGACCTCCTCGTTACCAAGCCCCCCTGCGACCGGCCGCCGGCCTCTGCGCCCGCCCCGCAGGGGTGCCTGAGAGGATACGGTATTCCCCGCCAAAAGTCAAAGGTCGTAGCCGGCGGCGGTGATGGCCCGTCCGCCCTCCTCAGTCACCAGTACCAGCTCCTCCAGCCGCACGCCGCCCCAGCCCTCAATGTAGACGCCCGGCTCGATGGTCACCACCATGCCCGGATCGATAGTGTCCTCGCTCTTCTCACTCAGCCGCGGCAGCTCGTGCACCTCCAGTCCCACCCCATGCCCGAGGCCGTGCTTGAAGTGCTCCGCCAGCCCGCGCTCCTGCAGCGCCTCGCGCGCGACGGAGTCCGCCTCCCTGCCGGTCATCCCCGGCTGCAGCGCCGCCAGCGCCCCCTGCTGGGCCTCCCGCACCGCCTCCCAGACCTCCCGCTGGCGGTCATCGACATCATCCACGATCACGGTCCTCGTGCAGTCCGAGCAGTAGCCGTCCACCACCGCCCCCCAGTCCACGACCACCATGTCGCCCCCCTGGATCTTTCGGGGGCCGGGGCGGGCGTGCGGCTTCGCCCCGTTGGGGCCGGTCGCCACGATGGTCTCGAACGATGCCCCCTCGGCGCCGCCAAGCACCATCAGACGCTCCAGCTCCAGCGCCGCCTCGCGCTCGGCGATCCCCGGCTGCAGCTCTCGGCGCCACTGCTCGAAGGCTGCATCGGCGACACCGGCTGCCCGCTCGATCAGTGCGATCTCGCCCTGGTGCTTCACGGCCCGCAGCCGCTTGATCTCATCCTCGCAGGGCTTCAGCTCCACGCCGTCCAGCTTCTCAGAGAGCGTCTGGAAGCTGGCGTAGCTGAGGTGTGCGGCCTCGAAGCCGACGCGCTCGTGGCCCCCGCATTCCAGCCGCGCGATGGCCTGCTGCAGGTGGTTCCCGTCGGTCGCGGACTCCAGGTCGGGGGCCTCCTGGCCCGCCTGCACCGCATAGCGGCTGTCGGTGCAGACCAGCGCCCCCTCATCATCCACCACCAGCAGGCCCTCGCCGGAAAAGCCCGTGAGGTAGCGCACGTTCGGCCCCGAGGAGACCAGCAGCGCGGCCAGGCCCTCCCCCTCCATCCACTGCCGCACGGCGGTCATCCGCTCGCCGATCATTGCCCGGCCTCCACGAGCGCCACGATGCCCCGCACCGCCAGCAGATAGCTCTCCGCCCCCAGGCCGCCGATGATTCCCTCGCAGGCCAGGGCGGTCATCGACCGCTGCCGCCAGTCCTCCCGGGCCAGAATGTTGCTCAGATGCACCTCGATGGCCGGGACGGGCACGGCTTTCAGGGCATCGTGGATGGCGACGGAGGTGTGGGTATAGCCGGCGGGGTTGATAACGATCCCGTCCGCCTCGCAGCCCGCCCGTTGGATGGCGTCGATCACGTCCCCCTCACTGTTATGCTGGCTGAGCGTCACCTCGATCCCCAGCTCCGCGGCCAGCTCCTCGATGCGCCGATCGATCTCCTCCAGCGTCACCGTCCCGTAGACCTCCGGCTCCCGCACGCCCAGCAGGTTCAGGTTCGGACCGTGAATCACCGCCACCATCATGGGGCATCCCGCCCATCGCCGCGTCGCTGGATCCTGCTCAGGCCCGCCTCGGCCTCGGCTTTCACCCGCTCGGCCTCCCGGACCTCCCGCTCGTCCCAGGTTCCCGGCGCCTGGAGGACCTCCTCGCGCTCTCGATGCAGGCGGGCGAACTCCCCCGCCAGCTCCGCGGCACGCTGATAGTAGTCCCGCGCGGTCGCCAGGTCCCCCTCGCTCTCGGCCTCCCGGCCCAGGGCAATCCAGGCGTACGCGTAGGAGAAGTCCGTGGGCTCCTTCACCGCCTGGTACTGCCCCACAGGGGACTGGTACACCTCCTCCAGCGCCCGCCACGTCTTCAGCGCCTCCGCGTGGCTCCGGTGCCTCTCCTGGAGCTGAGCGAGGGTCACGTAGGCGCGCGGGTAGTTGGGATGCACCTCGATGGCCTTGCGGGCCGCCCGCAGCGCCGATTCCTCTTCACCCAGCGCCTCATACACCCACGCCAGCCCCAGGTAGTTCCCGGCCCTCAGCGGGTTCAGCTCCGCCGTGCGCAGCCTGGCCTGCACCGCACGCTCCAGCCCTCCGGGCCTGGTGCCCGCGGCCGCCTGACCGAGGTCCTCCCAGATCTCGGCGTCCAGGGGGTCGATCTCCGCCGCCTGCCGCAGCCAGCCGGCAGCCATGTGATAGCGCCCCCGGCCGAGCAGCGCCCGCCCCCGCTCGGCGAGCACCTCGGCCCGCAGCCCGATCCCGCCGGCGATGGCCCCTCCAGCCAACGCGAGGGCCAGCGGCCAGCACAGCCATCGCCTCGGCCTGCCCTCATCCCCCGGCGCCTCCTCGCCGCGCGCCGCCGCCAGCGCCAGCCCCACCGCCGCCGTGAGTGTCAGGCCCACCGCCGGCACGTACCACGTGTAGTCCACCAGGTTCTGGAAGCCGAGCGCAGCCATGGCCGCCAAGCCGGCAGCGACCTCCATCGATCGCATGCCGCCGCGTCGAAGCGCGTCACGCATCCGGCGCAGCAGCATCCCCACCGCGGCCAGCACCAGCGCCAGGGCCGGCAGGCCGGCCTCGGCGGCGATCTGCAGCGGCGTCTGGTGGGCCATGCGTGTGAAGCCGGTCACGGCGTACAGGGAGTAGGCGTGTTCGAAGCTGCCGGGGCCGAAGCCCAGTACGGGCCGCGCGGCCACCATCCGCGCCGTCCCCACCCAGGTGTACCATCGAAAGATGGCGGAGTGCGACTGCGTGGTGGCCGAGAGCAGGCGGCTGCGGATCGGCGGGGCGGCGACCGCCAGGAGCACCACCAGCACCAGGCCCGCCACCACCCATCGGCCGCGGATGCGATTGGGGGAGGCAATCGCCAGCACCGCGGCTCCCAGCATCGCTCCCAGCATCCCGGCTCGCGAGCCCGTCAGCAGCAGGGCCGCGCACGGGATCGCCACCGCGAAGCCGGCCGCGATGAGTCCCAGCCGCGGGCGCTCGTCGTCGCTCCTCGCGTTGTGCCAGGCCACGGCCAGCACCACCACGCCCGCCGGGAGGCACGCCAGCAGATAGCCCGCCACCACGTTGGGGTTGTACATGGTGCCGAAGATGCGCCAAGTCAGATTGCCCTGGAAGATGGCCGTCTGCGTCCACTCTCGGAGGCCCACGATCCCCTCCACCGCCCCGGCCGCCGCGATGGTCATCCACGCCGCACGGCGCCAGCGATGCTCCCGGAACAGCGACGCGAAGACACACAGGACCGCCACGTAGCCGCCGAGCTGCAGCACGCTCACCAGGCTGGCGTGGAGGTAGACGCTGAAGACCGCGGCCAGCGCCGACCACGCCACAAAGCCCCCCAGCGGCCAGGCGATTGCACCCACGCCTGCGCCCACCCTCCGCGCGCCCAGGGCCGCGGCGACACACGCCAGCAGGCCCACCACGAGCGTCAGCATCCCGGCGATCAGCACCCGCTCCTGGAACATGTAGCCAGCGAACCACGGCAGCGCCAGAAGCAGCGCCAGGGCCGTGACCCGGGTCGCATTGGCAAGCCAGTCCGCTACAGGCCTCACCGCCACCGCCTCCACAGGCGCCGCACCGGCGCCGTCAGTCTCACGACCAGCCACCTTACACACCAGCTTGCGACCAGCAGCCCCCCGCGCAGCCACACGCCGAGAAAGACCAGTGCTTTCGCCAGCGGATTGCGAGCAAAATGCTTGCTGTAGAGGCGGAACATCCCCCGGTGCGTGCGCAGGATGGTGCGGATCACGGCCTGATCGCTGCTGCGGCCAACCGCGTGGACCACCGTCGTCACCGGAGAGTAGAGCACCGTCCAGCCCGCCTGGTGCATCCGCAGGCAGTAGTCCACGTCCTCGGAGCCCCACACGAAGCCCTCGTCCAGCTCCCCGACCTCCTCGTAGGCCTCGCGCCTGATCAGCAGGCAGGCCCCGGATGCCCAGTCCACCTCCTGCTCGGTGTCGTGATCGCGGTCGGCCATGATGTACCGCGACGCCGCGGTCGCATTGGGAAAGACCCGGCCCAGGAGGGTGTTGCGGAACACCGCCGCGGTGATGGTCGGGAAGCGGCGACAGGAGTGTTGCAGCGAGCCGTCGGGATACACCAGCTTTGGCGCCACGATCCCGGCCTGGGGATGGGCATCCGCCACGGCCACCAGCTTCTCCAGCGCGTCCGGCTCCAGCACCGTGTCCGGATTCAGCACCAGCAGATACCGGCCGCGCGCGGCCCGCAGCGTCTGGTTACACGCCCGTGCGAAGCCCAGGTTCCTCTCGTTGACGATCACCTTCACCTCGGGGAAGTGCTCGCGGAGCATCGCCACCGACTCGTCGCTGGAGGCGTTGTCGGCCACGATGATCTCGAAGGTGGGCGGAGTGTGCTGGCCGCGGATGGACTTCAGGCACGCCCGGAGGTCGTCAGCGACGTTCCAACTGACGATGCAGACGCTGACGTCCGGTGGGGGGCCCTGCATGATAGCGTGCGATGGCGCTATTCAAGCCGCCCTTATGGGCGGCCGATGGGATGGTGGGGCGGCGGGGTCATACGTCGGCGCCGCGGTGGCCGAGCGGACGGCGCCACCGAATGCGTCAGCTCTCCTCGCTCTGCTCGCCCCCCTCCAGCGGCTCGGCCTCGTCCACCAGCATAATGGGGATGCCGTCGCGGATGGGGTACTTCAGCCGGCACTCATCGCAGATGAGCCAGTCATCCTCCAGCCTGATGTCCTCCTTGCACTTGGGGCACACCAGAATCTCCAGCAGGCGCTCATCGACCATCGCAACGCCTCCCTGCGCTCGTGGCAGCGGCAAACCGCGCGCATTGTACTCCCGCCGTGGGGCGGTGTCAAACCGCCCTCATCCGTAGGCCCGTCCTCAGATCACGGGTTGTGGAGCGGGGGCGCCTGCAACTCACATGTGAGTACTGGGACATGTGAGTACTGGGGCGCGGGCGCCCTCGCCACTCATATGGCATCGGCAACCGCGAAACGGCACAGGCCGAAGTCGAACCATAGAGCAGAGATCAAGAGAGGCGAAAACGCCCGGCCCCTCCGGGCGGGCATCTTCGGGGCGCCTCAGATGCGGCTGTCAGCGAGGAAAGCCAGGGGCAGCGCCCTGGTGGTGCTCCGAGACGCTGCGCCTCTGAACTCAGCGGGTCGGTTCACTTCCAGTTCCACAGGCCGTCGGCGTAGGCGGCGCTGGACCGCGACCACTTGGCATGGCCGTCCAGGAACCCCAGGTTCTCGCCGCCATTGTGCCTGGAATCATCGTCGGAAGTGGCCATTCTGGAGGGGATATAGCCGCAGCACATGTTGGCCCACAGAATCGCACCCCGCCCTCCCCAGATGTGCACCGCATCGCCCAGCATTATGACCTCCGCCGGGCGACCAGAGTCCGCGAGCTTGCGGGGTGTGCGTGTCGTCCCATGTGTGAACAGCATCGTGCCGTTGCAGGCAAACGCGTACCCCCTCATGACGGGCCCCGGGAAGAATTTGAGCGGGTTGTCGCTGACACGGTACCAGTCCCAACCATCGTACTGGGAACCGTACGTGCTCCCATCGAGCCGGCCGGTGCGGCCCGCGCTCGGACACGTGTATATCGCGACGTTCTTGACGTACGGGTAGATTGCCGCGTGCGGGTGCAGGGGCGAGGGTTCGTAGCTGGACCACGTGAAAAGCGTCTCGTCGTAGTCCTGGATGTACATCATCGCCCCTAACGCAAGCTGCTTGACGTTCGAAAGACAGGACGCCTGGCGCGCCTTCTCCCGAGCCCTGGCGAACACGGGAAACAGAATCGCCGCCAGGATCGCGATTATCGCGATCACCACCAGCAGCTCAATCAGGGTGAAGCCTTTGCGCACCATCATCGGACCTCCTCCTGCCCTAAGAGACTCTTGAGCGCGTGACGATTATACCCACGCTTCGCCCCGGTGTCAAGACGCCAGACCTTCCGTGATTCTGGCCCGCCGCACCGGTCCCTGGCGTCGCGCGTGCAGGCATGGACGCACTCAGGATGGAACCTACTGGGGAGGTCAGTTCGCCGGCCTACAGGAGGTCTCCTCCATGCAGCTACAGGAAAGCTGGATCTGGGCGGGAGAGCCGCAGCCCAACGCCTACTGCTATCTGCGCCGCCGGTTCGAGGTCGCCGACGCCGTGGCGCTCGCCCGCCTGCGCATCACCGCCGACACCAGCTATCAGCTCTGGATCAACGGCCGCTTCGTCGGCCGGGGACCGGGGCCGTTCGTGAACGAGGTCAGGCCCGTGGACGAGCATGACGTCACCGGGCTCCTGCGCACGGGCGCGAATGTCATCTGCATCCTCGGCCACTGGTGGGGCGTCACCAGCCACTCCCGCCCCAAGGGCCGCGCCGGTGTGCTGGCCGAGCTGCGCTGGGAGGACCTCTCCGGCGGCACCGGCACGGTCGGGACCGACGAGTCCTGGCGAGCCATGCCCTCGGAGGCCTGGGAGCGCGATGTCCCCCGCCGCAGCGGCGCGGTCGCCTGGACGGAGTACTACGATGCCCGCCGGGCACCGGTCGGATGGACGCGCCCCGACTTCGACGATGCCCAGTGGCCTGCAGCGGCCCTGGTGGACGTATCGCAGCGGCGGCTGGTCCCCCGGATGCGCCCTCTCCTGCGGGAGTCCTTCGAAAGGCCCTCCGAGATCGCAGGCGCCTGGACCGCCACCTCCGATGCCCCCGGAGCCGGCGACGAGCCCGAGCTCACCGCCTTCCTCGATGAGGAGCCACTGGAGCCGCTCCCCAGCGACCGGCGGGATCAGGTGACGGATGCCCTCACTGGAGCCGATCCGCTGGAACTGCATGCTGACGAGGGGCTGGCGGTGACGCTGGACCTCGGCCGCGAGGTCGTCGGCCACCTGGAGCTGGACATCGAGGCCCCGGCGGGCGGTCGCATCGATCTCTGCCCCGCGGAGCTGTTGCGTCACGGGCGCCCGTGGTGTCTGCGCAAGGGCTGCAGCTACGCTCAGCGCTACGTCACGCGCGCCGGCCGGCAGCGCTGGCAGACATTCGCGTGGCACGGCCTGCGCTACCTGCACGTGGTCCTCCGCGGCTTCGACGGTCCGGTGACCATCCACCGCCTGGGCGTGCGGCGGCGCGAGGCCGACCTGGACTGGAGGTCGCGCTGGCACGTGACGGATGGCGGGGCAGACGGTATGCTGAACCGCATCTGGGAGATCGGCCGGCACACGCTGCAGGTCGGCACCCAGGAGGTGCATGTGGACTGCCCCACCCGCGAGCAGGCGGCATACTGGGGCGATGCCACCTGGATCGGCCTCTGGACGCTGTGGATGACCGGCGACGCCAGTCATCTCAGGCACCTGCTGCTGTCGGCCGAGCCCGCTCAGTACGAGGACGGCCAGCTTCCCGCCTCCATCTTCTCCAGCCTCGGCCAGGTGCTCTTCGACTACTCCCTGGTGATGCCCTGGGGTCTGCACGCCTACTGGTGGAACACCGGCGACCTCTCGGTGGCGAGGCATCTTGACGGCACCGTCGAGCGCGTCCTGGAGTGGTATCGCGAGCGACGGGGCGATTCCGGCCTGGTGGAGCTCGACGCCGTGGCCGCCCACGAGCGCCGGGAGGGCACGCTGTTCATCGATCACCCGGGGCTCGGCTGGCACAACTTCCCCCACCCCGGCCTCGACCGGCGCGGCATCAGCGCCGGCCTTAATCTGTTCCTCCTGCGGGCCCTGCAGTGCTGGTCGGAGCTGCTGGGCGAGATGGGCGTGGCCCAGCGAGCGGCGACCACCGCCCGGGAGGCCCGCAGCCTGGCCGAGCTCATCGAGGCCACGTTCTATGACCCTCAGCGCGGCGTCTACGCCGACGCACTGGTTGAGGGCCAGCCCTCCGGGCAGGTCAGCCAGCAGGTCAACACGCTCGCCATCCTGGCCGGCGTCTGCCCGCCGCATCGCCGGCGTGAGGTGCTCGGGGGAGTGCTCGCTGACGATCCGGAGGTCTGCCGGTGCAGCCCCTACTTCTGGCTCTACCAGTTCGAGGCCATGGCCATGGCCGGGATGCACCGGGAGATGCTGGCGGCCATCCGTGAGCTGTGGGGCGCCATGGCGCACGCCGGCGCCGCCACCTGGTGGGAGACCTTCGCTGGCGACGAGCTTGACAGCCTCTGCCACCCCTGGTCGTCAGCGCCCAACCACATCCTGCAGAAGCACTTCCTCGGCGTGCAGTGCGCGCAGCCGGGCTTCGCGAGGGCCGAGATCCGCCCCCGCCCGGACCTGCTGCCGGGCGTGCGAGGAAGCGTCTGCACCGTCCGGGGCGAGATCCAGGTTTGGTGGGAGGAGGTCGGCGGCGGGTCCGTGAGCGTGGAGGTCCGCCTTCCCGAGGGCGTGGCAGCCACGCTGGCGGCTCCGGAGGGCTGGCGCTTCGAGACCGGCGAGGAGTTCGTGGAGGTGCCCGACGGGGCGATGCTCCGGGCGCTCCTCAGCCCGTTCTGAGCCCGCGGCGGGCAGGTGTCCAGGGCTGGATGCGCGAACTTGACGGGCGGAGAAGCTATCAACTATAGTGCTCCCGACCGGGTGCCTTTCCCCATCGGCGGTCGTTCAAGCTGCAGTGGCGTTCGCAAGGAGGGTCCAGGGAATGCTCCGACGCAAGTGTTGCGCGGTTGCCCTCATGGTGCTGGTGACTCTCGGCACCGGCGTTGCCCAGGAGACGGCTGACATCGTCGTGGGGGGCCAGGTCGTGGCGCGGGTCCGCGAGAGGGGCGAGTACGAGTCGGTGCAGCATCGCGCCGCGGCCATCGACGAGACCATCAACCAGGTGCTCGCGGCCACCGACGACCCGGCCGGCCTGGAGGTCACGCTCGAGGAGATCGACGGCCTGTGGACGATCCTCATCGACGACACGAAGATCATGTCGGTGTACCCCGCGGAGGCGGAGGCCAACGGTACCACGCCGGGCCTGTTGGGTGCCCAGTGGGTGCGCATCTTCCGCGAGGCTCTGCCCAATGCCGTCAGGGTGCAGGTGCAAGATGTCGGCGAGGCCGGCCCGGCGCCCGCGGAGGTCGGCGAGGAGCCCTCCGTGGACGCCGCCGGGGTGGAGGATGAGCCCGTGACCGGCGCGGTCACCAACACCGGATCGACGGCCGTGGAGGTGCTGGAGGTGCCACCCTCTGAGGGAGAGCCGGAGGAGATCGTCGCCGGGCAGGGCGCCAAGCTCCTGATCCTGGAGGCCTTCAACGAGGCCCGTGAGCTTCCCGAGGACAATTACCTTGTGCGCCGCGAGACCATGGCCCAGGAGCTGTTCGACAATCTCGTCCAGGTCCTCACCAGCGGCAAGGCCACCGGTCGCCTGGAGGGCGTCGGGGTCGGCACGGCCGCGGTGCCTCCGCCGCCATCGATCGCAGAGACCGAGCGGGAGACCGCCGCCCCGGAGACCGCCCCACAGCCGGCGCCCAGCGAGGTCGTCGCGGTCGAGGAGACGGTGGCTCCGCTGACCGCTCCGGTCGTGCCCACCGGGACAGGCGGCTACGAGATCAGCGACGAGGGGCGCGCCAAGATCGAGGCCAAGATCCCCGAGAACGATCCCAGCTACGCCAACGTGCTGGACAAGGTCATCATCAAGGCCAAGTTCCGCGCGGCCACTGGCGCCTATCAGCAGATGCGCTCAACCGACCCTGACACCGCTGCGGAGGCCAGAGAGGTCATGAGCGCGGCCCGCACCGCCTACACCAACGCCAGCTTCGACGAGGCCCAGAGCTACCTCGATGTCGGGCTGCGCACGCTGGGCGTCACGGAGTGGGAGCAGCACATCGACGCCGCCATGGCCGACCTCGGCCTCACCGACTGACGGCAGCGCCACACAAGGCGCGTCAGGGGCGGGCCCCGGCCCGCCCCTCTTTCGCACCTGCCGCAGAGCGGCCGCCGGAGATCGTGAGCTGCTCGCTGAGGGCCGTCGCCGGCCGACTCTAAAGACTACCTCGAGTCCCGAGGCGTACACGTGCCATCTCGCACTGGAGCAGTGACGACAGCATCCATGAAGCCCATGACTGAGCGCGAACGGCGCGTGGACGCCATCCTCTTCGACCTCGACAACACTCTCTATCACCCCGACTGCGGGCTCCTCGAGGCCGGCGACGAGATGATCACCGACTTCATCGTCCAGCGGCTGGGGCTTGACCGCGAGGAGGCCGACAGCCTCCGGCTGCGCACCTGGCGCCAGTACGGCGCCACCGCCCGCG
Organism: Armatimonadota bacterium; assembly: GCA_034722055.1. Classification (GTDB taxonomy): domain Bacteria; phylum Armatimonadota; class Zipacnadia; order Zipacnadales; family UBA5352; genus JAYENL01. Next base: position 21,363 of record JAYENL010000278.1, on the reverse strand, counting down.
GCCTGGAGGTGGAGCACGGCGTGCCCCAGCGGGAGTTCTTCGCGGGATCCGTGGAGCGTGTGAGCATTGAGCGCTACGTCCAGCCCGACCCGGACCTGGCCGCGATGCTCTCACGCCTCCCCCAGCGGCTCTACATCTTCACCAACTCCACTCGGCGCTACGCCGAGTGGGTGCTGGAGGCTCTCGGGGTGACGTCGCACTTCGACCGCATCTTCGACATCGAGTTCGCCAACGGGCGGCCCAAGCCCCATTGCGGGTGCTACGAGCGTGTGGCCGAGGAGGTCGGACTGCCGCCGGGGCGCATCGCGATCCTGGAGGATACGGAGCCGAATCTCGAGCCGGCGACCGAGCTGGGGATGGTCACCATTAAGGTCGGCCCGCCCCCGCCCAGAGGCGAGCACCTCTTCCTGCCAGACGTCCTGCAGCTTCCACAGCTACTGGGGCTCTGATCGCTGGCCGGGGCTGGCCCGGGCCTGGCGCTCGGGGCTCCCCGCCACCAGCATCACCTGGGAGTTCGGGACGGTGATCTCCCGACCCTCGCTCGTCCGCACCACGGTGTTGCGCAGCGACAGCTCCGTGACGATCCCGCTGACCTGGCCCACCGTGATCTGATCGCCGGGCGCGTAGAGGTTATCGTAGGTGATCAGGTACCCCCGGACGGCGTCCCGGAGCACGTTCTTACCAGCCACGAGCGCGACTACCAGCACCCCCGCGGTCACCGGAATCACCTCGGCCCCCGTCTTCAGGCCGAAGATACGCAGGATCATCAGGAACGCCATGGCGTGCCAGATGACACTGTTGATCTTGAGCGGGATGCCCTCCACGATGCGGCGGCGGCGGACCCGCTCAGAGGGCTCCCGGCCGGCGTCGCGGCGCAGCGCCGGTGCCACCGCCCGCCGGATCATGCGACCGGTAACGTAGAGGATCAGTTCGAAGACCGCGGCCGCCAGAATCGCGTAGGCCAGCTTCCTGGGCCACGGACTGAGCCACACGTCCCGCACGTACTCGTAGAAGCCCTCCACGTCGGATGCCTCCTGCTACTGCTCCGACAGCCCGTTTGCGCCTCCGGCCTGGCCATCATCGTCCTGGAGGCCGCCTGCGGTCTCAGGCAGTCCCGTCACGCCACCCACCGACGCCTCCCGCAAGAGCTGCTGCAGCCGCTCCTCCGCCTCCATTCGCCGCCGAATCCGAGCCGACCTGCGGCGCACCGCCACCAGCGTGATGATAAACGCTATCACGAACAGCGCCCCGATGATGGTCTGCCCCAGCGGGGGCGCCAGTGCGGTGGCGTATGCCCGCCCGATGATCTCCAGCCACTCCTCCTCCATCGCCGGCACCGGCCGGCCGTAGGCCAAGCCGAGCGCCAGCCGCACATCCCGGCCCTTCTCGAGCTGCTCCAACAGCGGCGCCAGCCCCTTCGCCGGCTCCAGTGTGCCCAGGTAGTCAACCAGTGTGTAGCTCTGTGCGTAGGCCAGCGCCACCTGATCCTGGTCTCCGTGGAAGGCGGCGTTCAGCTCATCAATCCTCAGCAGCTTCCCCCGCAGCGCGGCCCCGGCGATCACCCGCTTCTGGGAGTGCTCGAAATCGCCCGCCGCGTACTGTGCGATCCCCTCGTGCAGCCAGCGCGGCAGCTCGTCGGCGGCCTCACCCATACGCACGTCCAGCATCACGTGCGCAAGCTCGTGCGCCAGCAGCTTGGGCAGCCGCTGCGGGCCCACGGGCTTGAGCACCACGCGCAGGTTACGCGGGAGCGCCCGGCCCACGACCCAGTAGCCGCTATCACCGCCGGCCAGCTCGTCGAACTCCCTCTGCGAGCGCACGATGAAGACATCGATGCGCTCGTCCAGCTCCACGTCGAGCATGCGGCGCAGTCGCCGCAGCGCGTCGCCACCCTCCTCCAGCGCCAGCTCCCCCAGCTCCTCGTGCTGCGGCCAGCACAGCACCCGCAGATGCTCCGAGCCCAGCACCCACCGCCGCGGCTCCGCGGCCTCCGAGTGCTGTGCCGTCCCCATGGCCAGGCAGACCGCCAGGCTCAGCGCGACGAGAGGCCGGGACTGAACGCCGATCCGCATCGCGATCACTTCAGCGCCGGGCAGCGGCTCCGCGCCCGACACCACCGGCAGTGCTTGCCCGTCACCGCCTCGAACTCGGTGTCCACCCGGATGCGGTCGGCCGCCCGCGTCAGCCATCGAAGCAGCGGCTCTACCTCCTCGTCCTGGTAGCGAACCCGATGGCCGCTGCCCCGCCGCAGGGAGTACATGGTCACGGATACGTCCTCGTCCGGGAAGTGCTCCCGAGCGCAGGCGAACAGCAGCGCCCACCCGGGGCTCTCATACATCTCATTGACCGATGGCGGCCTGCGCGTGGACAGCCACCGGAGGGCGTTGATCCCGCCATCCTCCTCCCGCATCACCGCGTCCGCGACGACCACAAACCGGTGGTCGCCCAGCTCGATCTCCATGCGCAGGTCAACCTCCACTGCCGCCGGCCACGGCCCCCCGTGCGCCTCGTGAAAGTCGCGCAGCATCCTCAGGCCCCGGTCGTGAAGCTGCTCCTCCTCGAGGCTGTCGGCGCAGGCCGAGCCGTCCCAGCCCTCCTCGAAGATGCGCTCCAGTCGCTCAAGCGCCACCTCCGCCGGACCGCCCAGCCGGTAGCAGTCCACCAGGGCGTCGCGGACGGCCTGGTGCAGCGTGGCCGGGCCGCCGAGGAACCGCCGCGTCTCCTCGCGGGGGACGAACCATGACAGCAGGAACTTGCGGGGGCACTCGCGATAGTCGGCGATGTTACGGGCGGTGAAGGGCCGTTCGGGAAGATCGAGCGGCTCCACGACCTCAGGCAGGTCGTCGCCTCCTCGCGTCATCGTCTCACCTCAAGCTCACCTTCGCCGCGGATTCGGCCCGACCTTCCGGACGCAGGAGGTGCTGACGCACCACGCAACGCATCTGAATGTCGCGCAGGTCAACGACGCAGGCATCCCGGCCGGTGCTCACCGCCGCCTCAGGGGGAGCCATGTCCGGTCCGATGACGATCGACGAGGCCATCAGCCGGCGCTTTCCCCGGCGAGCGTTCAGCGACTGGCAGCGCCGTATCGCGGCCCGCGTGCTGGATAGCCGGTCCACGCTCCTCGTCGCACCGGAGGGATCGGGCCGGAGCCTCTGCTGGCAGGTGGCTGCTGCGGCCGGGCGCCGTCCCGTCCTGGTGATAGCGCGCTCCGCCCGTGGCCTTGACCGCCGCGTGGAGGCATTGGGCAGGGAGCCCGGCCTCGTGGCCTGTCGGCTTGACGCCGAGCTTCCCGGCGAGGTGCTCCCGAGACTCCGCGACCAGCTCGCCGCCGGACACTATGACGTGGCGCTGGTCCCCGCTCGCCACCTCGGCGATCCGCGTATCGCCATCGCGGCGCGCGCCCTGCGTCCGCGGCTGATCGTCGTCGAGCAGGCGGACGCGCTCACGACCCTCGGCCGCCGCTACGAGCCCTCGCTTCGCCACCTCCCAGGCCTGCGCCGCGACGTCGCAGGGCCACCCGTGCTGGCGCTGGCGGAGGTCGCTCCCGAGGCGGCGCGAGCGGAGATAGCTGAGGCCCTGGACATCCCGGCTGAGGGCACTGAGCTGGCGGAGGCGGATCGGCCTAACCTCCGGCTCGAGGTCCGCCGCACGCCCTCGCGGCGGCAGATGGACAGCCACCTCGGGACACTCGTGCGGCAGTGCGGCGGGCGTGCCATCGTCGCCGTCGCCCTCCGGGCCGAGGGCCAGCGGCTGGCGGCCCTCATCGACGACCACTACGGACTCCCGGCGCGCGTGCTCGACGCCGGCATGGCGTCTGAGGACTTCGCGGGCGTCATGCGGCGCTTCCGGGAGGGCTCAGTGCGTGTGCTGGTCGCCACGCGCAGTTACGTTCCCGAGCACAGGGACCCACCTGTCAGCCTGGCTGTGCACTGCGCGCTGCCTGACAGCCTCCAGGCGTTGCATCGCCAGGCGATGGCCGCCGGCCGCGATGGCAGGCCGGCCCGGTCTGTGCTCCTCTACGATCCGGCAGATATCGCTCCGGCGCAACGCAGGGCGTGGCGCTGCGCCCCGGAGCCCGGCCACCTTCTGGCGATCCACCGGGCCATCGCGGAGCCGCACGGCGACCGGCTGACCTCCGCCACCCTTAGCCGCCTGACGGGCCTGCATCCCGACGAGGTTCACCTGGGCGTGGAGGCGCTGGCCGAGATGGACGCGATCCGGATCGCGGCCGGGGGCGATGACTGGCTGGTCGCAGAGGCCGTGGGCCCGCCGGACGCGTCCGCCCTGCACGCCTTCGCATGTGAGGCCGACGCCCTGCGCCGAGCGCGCATGCAGCAGGTGGACGAGGTCGTGGAGTACGCTCGCGCCCGTGGCTGCAGGCGGGCCGCACTCGCCGACTCGCTGGGCTACCAGCCGGCCAGGGACGTGGAGGACTGCTGCGATCGCTGCCGGCCCTCAACGAGCGCCCTTATCCCGGCGCCCCGCGTCGCCTATCCCATCCGCGCCGGCGACTTCCAGGGCTGGGCTCTGGACCTCTACCGGCTGCCCGGTGACGACGAGCCCAAGGAGGGACCAGGACGGCTGATGCACGATCTGAAGTACGCGGGCGTCGAACGCTTCGCGGAGCGGCTGGCGTGGCTGATGGCCCGGCGCGTGCGGGACCGCCCGGAGCTGCGGGCGGCCCAGGTCATCGTGCCCATCCCGCCGACAGACCCGGAGGCCGAGCGCTCCCCGGCGACGCTGTTGGCGGAGGCGCTCGGGCCGCTGATCGATCGGCCTGTCGCTCACGCCTTGCGATCCACGCGCGACCGTCCGCCCCAGAAGGGTCTTACGTCGGGGGAGGGGAAAAGAGCCAACGTCGCCGGGGCCTTCCAGTGCGTCGGCAGTGGAGAGATCGAGGGGCGCGCGGTTCTGCTCGTCGATGATATCTTCGACTCCGGCGCCACGCTTGAGGAGGCTGGCAGGGTCCTCCGCCGGGCCGGGGCGGCGGATGTGAGCCTGCTCACCGCCGTCCGCACCACTCTCGGCTGGCGCAGGGATATGTGACGTCATGAGAGTCACCGCGCCGCAACCTGATTCCCAGGACCGTCGGGCCTGGGCCGCGCTGTACTGGGCCGGATGCATCGGGCCGGCCGGCTTCCTGCGCCTGCTGTCTCGATTCGGCTCCGCTCAGGCCGTGATCGAGGCCCCGCCCAAAGAGCTGGCCGCGCCCACCCTCAAGCTGGACGAGGGGCAGATCGCGGCCATCCGCGAGCAGGTGCCCGCTCGCCTGGAGGCAATCGAGGGCGAGCTGGCGGACCTGCAGGCTGATGGCATCGCGGTGATCTGTGCCTTCGAGGAGCGCTACCCGCAGAGGCTCCGCGAGGCGGAGAACCCGCCGCCGGTCATCTGCGTCTCCGGGGAGCTGACCGACGGGGACAGGCTGGCGCTGGCCATCGTCGGTACTCGCGAGCCTACCCCGGAGGGCCGGAAGGTCGCCCGCGAGGTGGCGAGAGCCTGTGCCGCGCGCGGCATCACCATCGTCTCCGGCCTCGCCCGCGGCACCGACACGATGGCCCATCGCGGGGCGCTCGACGCCGACGGCCGCACCGTGGCAGTGCTCGGCTCCGGCATCCGGCACATCCATCCCAAGCGCAACATCCGCCTGGCGGCGCGCATCGCCAAGCAGGGAGCGGTCATCTCCGAGGTGGCACCCGGAGACAACCCCACCGGGGCGCGTCTGATGGCCCGGAACCGCCTGACCAGCGCCCTGGCCCGCGGCGTGCTCGCCATCGAGTCCACCTCCCGCGGAGGCACGCTCAAGACTGCCCGCGATGCCTGGAAGCAGGGGCGGCTCGTCTTCGCCTGCGACTGGCAGGCCGACAAGCGCCAGGCCGAGGGCACGCGGGCGCTCATCGCCGAGGGCGCCGAGCCCATCCTGGGCCCGGACGCGGCGGACCTCATCGAGCATCTCCTCCGCACATACACTCCCCCAGCTCCCGACCAGCCCGCCATGCTGTGATGCAGGGAGGAGTATCCACCCATCGGGCCGAACCACCGGCACGTCTTCGAAGCTGATACGCCGGGGAGTCGTATCATGATTGATGTGCAGACCATGGTCGAAGAGTTCTGCGAGCTTGTGCGCGTGGACAGCCCTTCACTGCATGAGGCGGAGGTCAATGCGCTGATCCGCGACCGGCTGGCTGCTCTGGGCATCGACTCGGAGATGGATGACGCCGGCGATCCTATCGGGGGCGAGGCCGGGAACATCATCGCCCGCATGCCGGGTCGTGAGGGCGCGCCCACCGTCATGCTCAACGCCCACACCGACACCGTCGAGCCGGGCCGTGGCATCAACCCGCAGGTGGACGGGACCGTGATCTCCTCAGATGGCAGCACCATCCTGGGCGCTGATGACAAGGCCGGCGTGACCATCATCCTCACGCTCCTGGCGCACCTGCGGGAGGAGGATCTGCCGCACCCTCCGCTGGAGATCGTCTTCACGGTGGGGGAGGAGGTCGGCCTCTGCGGCGCCAAGGCCCTCGACTACACCGACCTCGAGGCTGACATGGGGTACGTCCTGGACGGCGGGCGAACCATGGGCGTCATCACCGCCGCTGCGCCCTCGTCCTATAAGCTGGGCTGGCGCGTCCAAGGGGTGGCGGCACACGCCGGCGTCTGTCCCGAACGCGGGGTCAACTCCATCCAGGTGGCCGCCGAGGCCATCGCCGAGATACCGCTGGGGCGGCTGGACTTCGAGACCACCGCCAACATCGGCGTCATCCGTGGCGGCGAGGCCACCAACATCGTCCCCGAGCTGACCACGGTGGACGGCGAGGCCCGCAGCCATGACGACGCCAAGCTGGAGGCGCAGAAGGACCGAATGCTGGCGGCCTTCGAGGAGGCCGCCCAGCGCCACGAGGCGAAGGTCGAGGCCGATGCCGCGCTCACCTACCGCAGCTTCGAGATCGGCGAGGACCAGGCCATCTATCAGTACGCGCACCGCGCCGCGGAGGGCCTCGGCTTCGAGCCTCAGATGGAGCGCGGCGGCGGCGGCAGCGACGCGAACGTCTTCAACGAGAACGGCATCCCCTCACTGATTCTGGCCACCGGGCCCGCCGAGGTGCATACCGTCAACGAATGGGTCGATGCCGAGCTGATGGCCGACAGCGCCCGATGGCTGGCGGAGATCCTGGATATCATCGTCGCCGACGCCGGTGCCTGACCCCGCGCCACCCTCAGGAGGATCATCTCATCCTCACGGAGGTCTCATGACATGCCCGCGCACCTGCAGGCCGGAACCGCCGCGATCGACGTCACACCGCCGCTTGGGACCAGCATGGGCGGCTACGCCTCCCGCGACCACGGTGCCGAGGGCGTGCACGATCCGCTCATGGCCAAGGCCCTCGCACTCACTGATGACCACGCGACAGTGCTGCTGATCACCTGCGACATCATCAGCTTCGATTACGGCTTCATCGATCCCCTGATGGAGCGCATCCAGCAGGCTACCGGCGTCCCGCCTTCGCACGTCCTCGTCAGCAACTCCCACACTCACTCCGGCCCGCTGACCCCCGGAGTGTCGGGCTTCGACCTGGTGGACGAGCAGTACGTCGCGGTGCTCGCCGACAAGCTCCTCTCCATCGCGAGCATCGCGGTACAGAACCCGCAGCCGGTCACGGTCGGCTTTGGCCGCGCCGACGTTCGCGTGGGGTACAACCGGCGCGAAATGACTGCTGAGGGCATCCGGCTGGGCATCGATCCCCGCGGCCCGCTGGCGCCCTTCGTCGATGTCATGGCGTTGCGGGATGAGGCGCAAGAGCTGGTGGCCACCTGGTTCTCCCACGCCGCCCACGCGGTGGTGCTCGGTGGCGACAACTACCTTATCTCAGCAGACTATCCCGGCCCGGCCCAGCGCGCCGTGGAGGCGGTCTATCCCGGCGCTCAGGCCATGTTCGCGCAGGGTTGCTGCGGCGACATCAACGCCGAGCGGGGCCGGCCGGGAACCTTCGAGGAGGTCCGCAGCCGCGGCCTGAAGCTCGCCGGCGCGGTCATCATGGCTCTGGAGGAGGCGCCACCTGTTCCAAGCGCCACGCTTGCAGCCGCCTCCCGGCGCCTGGAGCTGCCGTTGCGTGAGCCGCCGCCAGCCGAGCAGTTGGAGGCCGAACTGGCCGAGCTTCGGCCGCAATACCAGGAGGCTCGAGAGGCCAAAGACACGGTGCAGGATCGCGTGCTGAAGTGGCGGATCAGGCGCCGCGAGACGATGCTGGAGGCGGCCCGGGAGGGCGCCACCGGCACCAAGCGCTTCGATGTCACCGCCGTGCGCATCGGGCCGGCCGCGATCGTGGGCCTGCCCGGCGAGGTCTTCGTGCGCTACGCTCTCAACATCGCGGAGCTGTCGCCCTTCAGCCCCACGATCGTCCCGGCCTACACCAACGGGATGATCGGCTACGTCCCCACCGCCGACGCGTTCCCGAAGGGCGGCTACGAGGTGGATACGTCCTGGGACTACTACGGCGGCCTGGGCATCGCCCCCGAGTCCGAGGAGATCATCCTGGAGGGCGCCCGGGAGCTGCTGGCGAGGCTCAACCGCTGAGGATCATTGCGCTCGCCTACTCGTGTGGCGCGTCCGGGGCGTTGACCTCCGGGAGCCACTGCCCCAGGTTCCGCTTGACCTCGGCAAGGCGCGGCTCATCGGCGAGGTTCGTCCACTCCAGCGGGTCATCCACCTCGTCGTACAGCTCCTCGCCACCGTCGGCGTAGCGGATGTACCGCCAGCTCTCCGTGCGCACCGAGTGATTGTTGCGCCTGTGAGTGGTGATCGCCGGCGTGCCCCACGCTGCCTTCGGGTCCTCCAGCAGCGTCCGCAGGCTGCGGCCCTCGAGCTGACCCGGCGGGGGCTGCACCCCGCACAGGTCCACCAGCGTGGGGTAAACGTCGAGGAAGCTCACCGTGCGCGGCGAGACGCCGCCAGCCGCTATTTCCGGCCCGGCGAAGACCAGCGGGGCGTGCGTCGCCTCCTCCCACAGCGCGAACTTCCGCCAGTGCAGCTTCTGACCCAGGTGCCAGCCGTGATCGCCCCACAGAACCACGATGGTGTCCTCGGCGTAGGGGCTGGCGTAGAGGGCGTCGAGGACCTTCCCCACCTGCGCGTCGCAGAATGTGCCGCAGGCCAGATAGCCCTGCACCGCGCGCCGCCAGTTGTCGGTGCTGGTCACCGCCTCATGGTCGTGCGTGCGCGCGAACCGCCGCCCCGTCTCCGGCACGTCGTCCAGGTCGTCCTCATTGACGTTCGGAAGAATGATCTCATCTTCGGGGAACATCTCGAAGTACTTCCGCGGCGCGTACCACCGCAGATGTGGGCGGAAGATGCCACATCCCAGGAAGAACGGCTCCTGCAGGCCGCCGCGGAGCTGCTCGACACACCACGCGGCCACCTTCGCGTCATCCATCTCGTCCTCAGACACGTCCAGCGGACCCCAGTCGAAGTTGCCGGTCTCCGGGATGCCGTTCAGCGGCGGGGTCTCGGGCCGTGGCTCTCTGCCCTTGGGGATGTACTCATCCCACGACTGCGGGTCCGGGTAGCGCCCGTGGAAGATCTTCCCCCGACCGATCACCCGATAGCCGCTCTGCCGGAAGAGCTGCGGGAGGGTCACGGCGTCCGGCATCGCCTTCCGGAGGGGCTGCCGGTTGTCGTAGACGCCCGAGGTGGAGGGCCGCACGCCGGTCAGCAGGCTGGCGCGCGAGGGGTTGCAGGCCGGCGCCGAACAGTAGGCGTGGGTGAAGGTCACGCCCCGGTCCGCCAGCGCGTCGATGTTGGGCGTGCGGGCCTGCGGATGCCCGCCCAGGTGCCCCACCCAGTCGTTGAGGTCGTCGATGGCAATGAACAGCACGTTCGGTCGTTCCACGTCGCACCCCGCCCGTCGCGGCGCGATGGCCTCCAGCGCCGACCAGCCCAGCGCCGCTCCGGCCGCGCCTCGTAGCGCGGTGCTCAGAAACTCTCGCCGTGACTGGCACCGGCCCATCTGCCTCACCCCCGCGCCTGCTGCGTGTGACGATCGAAGAATATGTCTCTGCGGCGCAGGCTGAGCGGAATCCGCCTGCGCGATCCTCGCGTCCGGACCCCGGAGTGGCACGAGGCGACTGGCGCTAGTGGTCACTTGCCCAACTCCGCGTTTGCTGACGAGGAAGGCGCTCGGCGGCTCGGTTGTTTTGAAGATGCGCGGCGTGCTCGGTGGAGGGGCCGCCGGGCGCGCAGCGCCCGGTGAGGCCCGTGAGCGCAGCGAACGGGCCGAGGGTTCCACCCCGGCCCAAGACCTTTCCTGACATGGGCCGGGGTGGAACCTGTGAGGTCGCGCATTGCTTGCGACCTCACACCGCTCGCTTCGCTCGCGGCGGCCCCTCCATGGCAGGAACAACTGTTTTGCTGTGAGCCAGGATGGTAGGCGAACTTGCGCGACTCCCGCTAATAGCGGCCGTGCTCGCGGACGGTCTCCACCCAGGCCACCAGATTCTCCCACTTCGCGTCCGCGGGAACCTCGTCGCCGGAGACCATGATGTATCCGCCGCCCCCCATGGCCTCGTCCAGGCAGCGCAGTGCCTCCCTGCGGCACTCCTCCGGCGTGCCCATGGCCAGCGGCACACAATCGAAGTTGCCCATGATGCAGGTGTCCCCCCCGTAGAGCTGCTTCGCCTCCCGCAGTGTGATGTCCCCCTCATTGGGCTCGAAGGTCTCGATGAAGTGCGCACCTGCGTCCACCATCATGGGCAGCAGCTCCCGGATGCGCCCGAGAGTATACAGCCCCACGAACTTGCCGGGCACCTCGCGGACCAGCTCGCAGACCATCGCCACGTCCGGGATCACCCACTCCTCGAACATGGCGGGGCTCATCTGCGAGCCGGTCGCCCAGCAGATGTCGTACCACCCCACCTCGCAGGGCGAGTCCAGGAAGGCCTGGACGCCGAGGGCAGTGCGCTGGACCAGCAGCGACTGGACCTCGTGGATGACCTCCGGAATGTCGTAGAGGTCGTAGAGCAAATCCTCCATGCCGCGGGCGTTGCCGAGCATCCCGTAGACCGAAGGGATGGAGACGCTGGGCACGCCGTCCTCGCCCATAGCCTCGTGCGCCTCGGCGGCGACGCCCCACGCGGGCTCGGGGTCGCGCTCGAGGAAGTCCCGCTGCATGGCGATGAAGACCTGCCAGTCCTCGGGCGTCTTCACCGGATACTCGGTGCGCTTGTGGGTGATGGGATCGTGCGGGATCATGCCCCGCACATCGACGGCGCGCAGGCTTCCCTCCGGCCCGGAGATGACCTCCTCGGTCACGCGCCGCGTGCCCTCCTCCTCCAGCACTCGCACCTGGGTGGTCCAGGCGCTCTCGTCCGTGGCGTGGGCGCCGACGCCGATGGGTCCCCGGAAGTGCGTGGAGCCCAGGCGCTGATGGACCTCGAAGACCGCTCGCCAGTCCTGGCGGCCCAGCAGGGCGTGGGCGTAGCGGTGGTGGATGAGCGGGGACACCGGCACGACGTCCGGCGTCTCCAGGCGCAGCGCGGTCAGGAAGGCCTGCTTGCGAGTCATCGGCGGCACCTCCACGTCTCACGCCCGGGCGGCGTAGGCGCCGGCGACCTTCCGGATCGCCTCGGAGCAGTCCGCGATGTCGTCATCGCTCCAGCGCTCATTCAGCACCAGCACGCAGAGCTGCGACATCGCCACCTCGGCGTTAGGGCACAGGCCCTCATGGTACTCGACCGGCTCCTCGCGGCCGACGTCCCAGGGGTAGTCCGAGGTCCCGTAGGCGATGCGCTGGGCCAGGGCCTCGAACATGTAGAGGGGCTTGCCGATCCAGTTGCCGCCCAGGGGCACGCCCTCGGCCTGCACCGCCTCCACGAACTTTTCGCGGGAGACGCCCAGCACCTGGCTGTCCACCCGCACAGGAAAATGCCAGTAGCTGTGCTCGGCGCCCTCGGTGCGCTCGGGCGGGTGCACGCCCGGGACATCCTGCAGCATCTCAACGAGCGCGTCGCCGAGCCGCTGACGGGTGCTGACGATCCACTCCAGGCGCTCGAGCTGGCTGCACAGCACCGCGCCCTGCAGGTCCGTCATGCGATAGCACGGCGCCATGAAGGCGTAGCGGAGGCGATACTGCCGGTCCTCCGTCCAGTCGCAGCCCTTGTCCACGTAGACCGTAGCGCGGCGGCCCAGCTCCTCGTCATCGGTGATCGTCACCCCGCCGTCGCCGCACTGCAGGTGCTTGGAGGACTGCAGGCTGAAGGCGCCCAGGTCGCCGATGGTGCCGGTGAGCTGCCCGCGATACCGGGTCAGGTGCGACTGCGAGCAGTCCTCGATGACCGCAAGATCGTGCTCCCGGGCGATCGCCATGATCCGGTCCATGCGCGCCGGCTGCCCCCAGCAGTGCACCACGATGATGGCGCGCGTGCGGTCGGTGATCTTGCGCTCCACGTCGTCGGGATCGAGGTTGAACGTGCCCAGCTCCACGTCCGCGAAGATCGGCACCGCGTTGCACAGCACGATGGGCGCCACCGTGCCCATGTCCGAGACCGGCGTGGTGATGACCTCCTGGCCGGGCTCGGGATTGATGGCCCCCAGCGCGACGTGGATGGCGGAGGTCCCCGAGGTGGAGGCCACGGCGTGCGAGACGCCGTAGAGCTCGCGGAAGCGGCGCTCGAACTCGTAGACCTTCGTGCCGGTGGGGAAGAACGCGGTCTGCTGGTCGAGGACCTCCCGGAGCTGCTGCAGATCCGCGGGCCCGAAGGGAGCGCGATCCCGGAAGGGTCGCTCGCGGACCGGCGTCCCACCCTCGACGGCGAGCGTGTTGCTTCCGCTCATAGCCGGTGCCTCCTCATCGTGGACTGCACTCCGGCGCGAGGTTCTGCACGGACGTCGCCAGGACCTTCTACGTCGGCTGGGTCCGTGGAGGTCAACTCCGCCAGTGCGCCGAAGGTAACACCGACCGCAAACGGCCCTTGGCGGGAGGACGATACCGTGAAGTTCGCTCTGTGTAACGAGATCTTCAAGGAGTGGGAGATCGAGAAGCAGTTCGCCGTCGCTGCGGACATCGGCTTCGACGCGCTGGAGATCGCGCCCTTCACGCTCAACGACTGGGTGCAGCAGATCACCGAGGAGCAGAAACAGCGCATCCGCCAGGCCTCGGCGGACACCGGCGTTCGTGCGGCCGGTATTCACTGGCTGCTGGTGGGGCCGACAGGTCTGCACATCACCGATCCCGATCCGGAGGTGCGCGAGAACACCACGGCCTACTGCACGGACCTGGTGCGCTTCGGGCTGGACATCGGGGCCACCTACGAGGTGGTGGGCTCGCCGGCCCAGCGGGCGCGGAAGGAGGGCGTGACCTACCATCAATGCTGGGAGTGGTTCAAGGAGGCCATGGCGGCCTGCGCCACGATGCCCGGTGCGGAGCACTTTCGGGTCTGCATCGAGCCTCTGGCGCCCTCCACCAACAACAACTTCCTGTTCAACCACCTGGAGGTCGTGAAGATGTGCCGGGAGATCGACCTGCCCAACGTGGGCGTGATCCTCGACACCTACTCGGGGCTGCAGACCGAATCCGACCTGCCGGAGGCGATCCGGGAGACGGGCGATCTGCTCTTCCACTATCACTGCAACGACCTCAATCAGCGGGCGCCGGGCTGGGGCGAGGTGGACTTCCGGCCCATCATGCAGGCCCTGGTGGACATCGACTACCAGGGCTACTGCTCCATCGAGGTCTTCGACTTCGAGCCCGATCCACGGGAGCACGCGGCCAAGGGCCTGGAGACGCTCAAGCAGGCCCTGGCGGATGTGACGTAGGGAACAGTCGGCGGGCCCGAGACGTCAATCCATATGGACCGTGCCGACCGTTGGACTGCGCCTCCCGTGCGTCCCCACCCGCATGGGAGGCGCTGCTCATGCCGGCACCCGCAGGGAGGAAACCGACAGCGTGACAGGACTGGTCTACGACGAGGTGTTCCTCGAGCACGGAGTGGAGCATCACCCCGAGTCCGCAGAGCGGCTGGAGGTGTGCATGCAGCGGCTGCGCGAGACCGGCTTGCTGGACGAGATGCGGCGGCTGCCGACCCGACCGGCGGAGATCGAGGAGCTGTGCTGGATACACTCCGAGCAGTACGTCATGGAGGTGCGGGACCTCTCGCGAGCAGGCGGTGGGGACCTGGACCTGGACACCCGCGCCACCGAGATGACCTGGGACGCGGCGCGCCTGGCTGCCGGCGGCTGCATCGATGCCGCGCGAGCGGTCCATGCCCGAGAGGCCGACAACGCGCTGTGCCTGGTGCGACCGCCGGGCCATCACGCCCGGCCGGGGCGGGGCATGGGCTTCTGCTTCTTCAACAACCTGGCCATCGCCGCCCAGGCCCTGATTCGCGACGGCGCCACCAGCGTGGCCATCGTGGACTTCGACGGCCACCACGGCAACGGGACGCACGAGGCCTTCTACCATCGCGAAGACGTCCTCTACATCTCGCTGCACCAGACGCCGCTGTTCCCGGGGACGGGCAGCATCGGGGAGATCGGCGTGGAGGCCGGCTTCGGCCGGACCATGAACCTCCCCTTCCCGCCGCATGCCCAGGACATCCACCACCTCAGGGCCTTCGATGAGGTGGTGATGCCCGCGCTGGCCGCCTACCAGCCCGACGCCATCCTGGTCTCGGCCGGCTTCGACCCGCACTTCCGCGATCCGCTGGTGCAGTTGTCCCTGACCGCGCGGGGCTTCTTCCTGATGACGGTGGGACTGCTGACCGCAGCGCGGGACCTCTGCGATGGCCGCCTCACCTGCGTCCTGGAGGGCGGGTACGACCTGCAGATCGGCCTGCCGGAGTCCGTGGAGGCCACCGCCCGGGCACTGATGCGCAAGCCGGAGGCCCAGTGGCATCAGCTCGATCCGCCCCCACATCCCGAGCAGACCCGGCGGGTGGACGAGGCCGTGGACGAGGTCATACGCCAGCACAAGGAGCGACAGCAGGCCCCGAACGCCTGAGAAGCTGAGCGACTGCCATGGACTCACATACCCTCGAGGTGCTGGAGTACCCCAACATCATCGAGCGCCTCTGCGCTACATGCGCCTGCTCTCTGGGGCGGGGGCGTGCCGAGCGCCTCAAGCCCAACACCGACCCCGAGTGGGTGCGCACGCGTCTGTCGGAGACCGCCCAGGCCCGCATCGCCCTGCAGGAGTTCGGACGACCGCCCTTCGGCGGCGTGACGGACGTCTCCGAGATGCTGGAGCGTGCGGCGGCGGGACGCGGCCTTGAGGGCCAGGAGATCCTGCGCGTGACCGCCAATGCCCGCGCGGCGCGGCTGGTCGCCGATTACTTCGAGGCCGCCCGCGAGGAGGCGCCCGACGTGGCCGACTTCTCACAGCGCCTCGGCCTCTACGAGGACCTGGAGGAGCGCGTGGAGCGGGCCATCGACGAGGAGGGCGAGGTCCGGGACGACGCCTCCGATGAGCTGGTGCGGCTGCGGCGGCGAGAGGAGGACCTGCGCGAGACGCTGCACGAGCGGCTGGAGCGCATCCTGGACAGCGCGGCGCAGTCCGGCGCCGCCCGCGAGCGGCTCATCGTGCAGCGCAGCGGCCGCTACTGCATCCCCGTGGACTCGCAGCATCAGAGCCGGGTTCCGGGCATCGTCCACGACCGCTCCGACAGCGGCGCGACGGTCTTCATCGAACCCCAGGAGCTCGTGGACCTCGGCAACCGCCTGCGCGACACTGAGCTGGCCATCAAGGAGGAGGTCCGGCGCATCCTGATGGAGCTGTCGCAGCTCATCGGGGCGCTGGCGTCGTCGCTGGAGGCCGACCAGCGGACCCTCGGCGTCCTGGACTTCATCTGCGCCAAGGCCCGCCTTGCCCAGCGCATGGACGCCACCAACCCCGTGGTGCGCGAGGACCGCGTGTTCTCACTCCGGGGCGCGCGGCATCCTCTGCTCACCCCCGAGGAGGTCGTGCCCATCACCGTGTGGGGCGGGGAGGCCTTTGACACTCTCATCATCACCGGCCCCAACACCGGCGGCAAGACGGTGGCGCTGAAGACCGTGGGCCTGCTGACCCTCATGGCCCAGGCCGGCATGCACATTCCCGCCGACCCCGGCAGCGAGGTCTCGGTGTTCGAGGAGGTCTTCGCGGACATCGGCGACGAGCAGAGCATCGAGCAGTCCCTGTCCACCTTCAGCTCCCACATGACTCAGATCGTGAAGGTCCTCCACCGCGTGGCCGCCCACGAGCGGCGGCATCGGCGCAAGGGCGTGGACGCGCCGGTGAACGCCCTGGTGCTGCTGGACGAGATCGGGGCCGGGACCGACCCCACGGAGGGCGCGGCGCTGGCCCAGGCCGTGATCGAGCAGCTCCACGCCACCGGTTGCATCACCGTCGTCACCACGCACTACAATGACCTGAAGGCCTTCGCCTACGCCACGGACGGCATCGAGAACGCCTCGGTGGAGTTCGACGTAAAGACCCTCCAGCCGACGTATCATCTGCGCATCGGCGCGGCCGGCTCCAGCAACGCGCTGGAGATCGCCCAGCGCCTGGGCCTGCCGCGGACCATCACCGGCCGGGCCTCGGAGTTCCTGGATCCCGACCAGATGGCCTTCGAGGACCTCATCAGGCAGGTGGAGGGCTCCCGGCGGGCGATGGATCGCGAGCAGTCACAGGCGCGCGAGGCTCGTGCGGAGGCCGAACGGCTGCAGCGGGAGCACGAGCAGCGGATCGAGGAGCTGGAGCGGCAGCGCGACGAGGCCCTCGAGGAGGGCTTCGAGGAGGCCCTGGAGATCGTCCGGGAGGCCGAGGAGGAGGCTCGGGGGATCATCGCGCGCCTCCAGCGCCAGCCTCGGCAGTCCAAGGTCACCGAGGAGGGCCGCCAGCGCCTTGCCGAGATGCGCCGGGAGGCGCAGCGGCGCCTCCAGGAGCTGCGGCGGGAGCGCCAGGAGCGGCAGCGTCGGCGGGAACGCGAGGAGGCGGCCGTCGAGGAGGAGGCGTCGCCCGAGCCCGAGGTGTTCGAGGTGTACGCCGGCGACCGTGTTCACGTGCCCTCCCTGGGCCGCGACGGCGAGGTGGTGCAGGCCTCCGACGACGGCCAGGTCGAGGTCCGCGTCGGCAACATGACCGTGGAGACGCGCGCCGAGGAGCTGAAGCCGGCGCAGACCCAGCCTTCGCCCGAGGCCCAGGAGATTCACCAGCGAATGCGGGCGAAGAAGTCGCTCAGCTTCGATGACGAGATCGACCTGCGAGGCATGACGGTGGACGAGGCCATCACGGCGCTGTCGAAGTATCTCGACGACGCCATGCTGGCCGGCGCAGACCACGTGCGCATCATCCACGGCAAGGGCACCGGCGCGCTGCGGGAGGGCGTGCACGAGTACCTGCGGAAGCACCGCTATGTGAGCGACTTCTCGCTGGCCGAGATCGGCGAGGGGGGCTCGGGGGCGACGGAGGTGCGCCTCTGAGCCGCGGCCTCGGCCTGTCGCGTCTTCGCCAAGCCCGCCCAACGTGCCTGATTAGCCCCTTGGGGTGCGGGCGCCCTCGCCCGCACGTCGTCAGCGGTCGGGGATTCAGTGAAGCCGCGCGAAGTCAGTGGCGCTGCGCGCCACAAGCCGGCGAGGGCGCCGGCTTCCCAGTGATCTGGGCCGGAGGTGAGACCGCAGGCCCGTTCGCTTGGCTCACAGACCTCACCAGGCGCAGTGCGCGCAGTGGCCCCTTCGCGTGAATGCGACCATACTCACGACAATCGAGCCGGCCCGCTGCACCCATCGTCACCATCCAGCGACTTGGGAAGTGAGCATTACGCAGCAACGCGCCGGGAGGCGCACTCTATGAACCATGAAGTGGCATTCACCGACGTTCGGCAGGTCGCTGTGCAGTCCGCCGAGACCCCCCAGCCGGGTCCCCACGACCTGCTGCTGCGCACCACCAAGACCGCCATCTCCACCGGCACTGAGCTGACCATGCTCATGGCCGACTTCCCGGAGGGCTCGCGCTGGGATCAGATCACCAGCTTTCCCATGCGCCCGGGGTACTGCCACGTGGGCGTGGTGGAGGAGGTCGGCGACGAGGTGGAGGGCTTTGCCATCGGCGACCGCGTCGCGACGGGAGCGAAGCATGCCGCCCGGGTGACGGTTCCAGCGGGCGCCGCCCATCGAATCCCCGAGGGCGTGGCTCACGAGGAGGCCGCGCTGTGGATGCTGGGGCGCATCGCCTTCAACGGCGTGCGGCGCGCGCGGCTGGAGATGGGCGAGTGCGTGGTGGTCTACGGCCTGGGCGTCATCGGCCAGTTCGTGGCTCAACTCGCCCGGCTGGATGGCGCCCGACCGGTGGCGGGCGTGGACCTGTCGGAGATCCGCCGCGACTTCGCCATACAGGGCGGCGCCGACCTGGTGCTTGGGGGCGACGAGGACGTGGGCGCCGCTGTTGAGCAGGCCACGCGCGGGCGGATGGCCGACTGCGTCTTTGAGGTCACCGGCGTGCAGGAGCTGATCCCACGCGAAATGGACCTGCTGCACCGCCAGGGCCGCATCGTCATCCTCTCGAGCCCCCGCGGGAAGACGCAGTTCGACTTCCACGACTACGTCAACTCACCCAGCCACACCATCATCGGCGCCCATAACGGCTCCCACCCGCCCTGCGAGACCTGGTATAATCAGTGGACGGCCGCGCGCAACACCGAGCTGCTTTTCGACCTCATGGCCGCCGGCGAGGTGCGGGTGGACCATCTCATCACCCACCGCTATGACTTCACCGACGCCCCGGAGGCCTACGAGATGCTCATGGCCGACCGTGGCCAGGCCGGGGCGGTAATCCTGGACTGGGCCGGGTGAAGCTTATCTGAGCACGAAGTCGTCGTCGCTGGCCGCGGCCTACCCCTCACCCCACTGCTCCCGGATGTCCACCCACTCGCCCCACTCGGCCGCCATATGATAGGCGGCGTCCACCTCCAGCTCCCGCAGCCCGTCCTCGCCCGTCGCCAGCGGCACGGCGGTGCCGTCGCGGATGTGCTCGCACAGGGCCGCAATCTCCCGCTCGAACGTGGTCAGGAAGCCCGAACGGGGATTGTCGTGCGCCTGCTCCACGATGGTGCGCTGAGGACGGTCGTTCGAGTAGTGCTCCAGGCCGCCTGCGATGTCGCGCAGCACCGCCGTGCCCTTGCTGCCGGCGATCTCGATGCGGAGCATGTCGTGGAAGCCCGGCCGGATGCCCTCACCCAGCAGCGTCCCCACGAAGCCGCCAGCGAACCGCAGGCTCCCCGCCCGCGTCAGCGCGTCGTCAGGTCCCGACATCGCCGCCGCCACGGCCTCGATATCCCCGCAGAACCACCGGATCAGATCGATAACGTGCGACCAGCAGGCCAGCCGCGTCGAGGCATGCACGTACTGCAGCTCCCCCAGCTCCTCACCATCGATCATCTTCTTCAGGCGCCGGGCGTACTCGCCGAACCTGTAGTTGTATGCCACGAACAGCTCCGCGCCGCCGGCCTGCGCCGCCTCCACCATCCTCCGCCCTACCTCCACGTCCCCCGGCTGCACCTTGAACTGATGCTGGGCCGAGTACAGCGGCTTCTCCGCGATGGTCGTGAACCCCCGCTCCACGGCCTGTATGACGGGCACATCGCGGTCCTGCTCGCGCGTGCACACATCCACGATCTGAGGCGCCTCGCTCTCCAGCATATTGACGACGTCGGTGTAGGCTCGCCCCCCGAACTCCTCGGCATACGCATCAGCCTTCTCAGACACCAGGTCGCACATCCCCACGAACTCCGCATCCTCCACGAGCTGGTAGCTGTGAATATGGCGCCTCGCGATGTGGCCGCAGCCGACGATTGCGACGGTAACGGACATGGCCGTGCCTCCGCTGACGTGTAGTAGCACCTGGCGCGACCCGTTCGCCGCGTGACGGCCGTGGCCCTCCCACGGAAGGCCATCGCCCCTGGGTAGAGAAGCAGACCGTGGCGATCCCGGCCATCCGGGACTGCTCCATGAGAGACCGCCGGCGCCACGCACTCAGGTGAGGGAGGGTCAGATGTGAGCGACCGCATCAAGTGGCTGCGCGAGATCTACGAGGACGGCAGGCACAACGCCTTCACGGACATCAGGCTGTTCCGGGGCAGGTACTACGTCTGCTTTCGCAGCGGGACCGCCCACGGGAGTCTCGACGGGCAGACCCGCGTCATGGCCTCGGCCGACCTGAAGAGCTGGCAGCAGGTGGCGCTGCTCTCCACGGTGCTGGATGATCGCGATCCGAAGCTGGCGGAGTGGGGCGGCAGGCTGTGGGTGCTCGGGCCCACGCGCACCCCGGACTTCCCGGAGGAGATGACGCGGGGCGCACGACGGTTCCGCTTCCAGAGCGTGGGGTGCAGCACCACGGACGGGGAGCACTGGTCGCCTGGGACCGTCCTGGAGCCGATCGACCACCGCTTCTGGCGCCCGCGCGAGCACGCTGGGGCCATGTGGGTCGCCAATCACTGCTCGAACCCCGAGCCGGGCCGCGAGGAGCACGCCTCCCTGTGGCGCTCCACCGACATGCAGCGCTGGGAGTTCGTCTCGATGATCCACGAGGGCGAGCGCGCGAACGAGACCGACATCGAGTTCCTCGATGATGGTACGCTGGTGGCCTTCGTGCGTCGCGAGGAGGCGGGTGGCGCGGGCACGCCCTTCAAGACCTCCGCCCCGCCATACACCCAGTGGGAGCAGCACGATCAGCCCCTTGACGTGCGCGGCCCGATGCTCACGCAGGCGGAGGGGACGCTCTACGTCTGCGGCAGGCTCATGGAGCCGACCGAGGAGGGCACGCTGCGCGACACCCGGCTGTATCGGGTCACAGATGACTTCCAGCTTGAGGAGCTTCTCGTCCTCCCGGCGCCGGACTGGGCTCCCGAGCGCCAGGGAGACAACTCCTACGCCGGCGCCCACTACGTGGGTGGCGATGAGCTGCTGCTCAGCTACTACTCAGGCACGGGTCATCGCGCGGGCATCTACGTGGCCTCCATCGACATCTCGTGAGGCTACGGCAGCAACGGCGCCTCCC
The DNA here is from genome assembly GCA_034722055.1 of Armatimonadota bacterium. Classification (GTDB taxonomy): domain Bacteria; phylum Armatimonadota; class Zipacnadia; order Zipacnadales; family UBA5352; genus JAYENL01. Next base: position 340 of record JAYENL010000278.1, on the reverse strand, counting down.
CCCGACCCGAGCTTCGCTCGGCCCACCCCCCTCCCTGGCGCCACACACGACGTGGCGCACGCGGGAGGGGGGAATGGAGCGCCCCATCCCCCATTCTCGCTCTCTCGCCGCCGAAACGTCGTACGGAACGACGGGCCGGACAGTAGTCCGGCCCCTCCATGACGCCTCGCGTGGCTGCCTTTGCCGTACGGAGCGGCGGGCAGCCCTGCCCGCCGGCTGTTTGCCGTTGCCGTCTCCCCCTCTCCCGCCTGCGGCGAAGGAACGACGGGCCGGACAGTAGTCCGGCCCCTCCATGACGCCTCGCGTGGCTGCCTTTGCCGTACGGAGCGGCGGGCAGCCT
>JAYENL010000277.1:0-21300 GCA_034722055.1 Armatimonadota bacterium | reverse complement strand
TGCTGCTGCTCCTGCTGGCCTTCCTGCTGCTGTTGGTGTCGATCCTCCTTCTGCTCCTGGTCCCGCTGCTGTTGCTCCTGCTCCTCTCTCTGCTTCTGGAGGCGCTGGGCCAGCTCCAGGTTGTGCTTGGCATCCATGTCACCGGGATCCAGTCGCAGCGCCTCCTTGTAGGCCTCGATCGCCGCCTCGAAGTCGGACTGCCTGAAGCGGGCGTTGCCCAGGTTGTAGTGCGCATCCCGCCGCAGACCGGTGTCCTCCGCGCTCGCGGCCGCCTCCAGGACCTCCGCCGCCTCCGGGAACCGCCCCTGGCGGTAGAGCGCAGAGCCCCGATTGTACCTCAGCGTGGCGTTGCCCGGGTCGTGCTCCAGCGCCCGGGTGAAGGCCCTGGTAGCCTCACCGTATTCTCCCTCACGGTACCGAGCCACCCCGCGCGCGCACAGCCACTCCACCGTTCCCGGCCAGGTAAAGCCGGCCAGCAGGGGAGCCGCGAGCAGCACAGTCATCAGCCACCGGCGGCTCATGAGCGCCGCCTCCTCACGTCACCCAGCATGGCCTGGGCCGCCACCAGGAGGATCGCCACGCCCAGCGGAAGCTGGTAGCGCTCAGCGTATTCGGTGAACTGATAGGTCCCGACGATGCGCCCCTCCTCCCGGCTCAGCTCGCTGTAGATCCTGTCCACGGGAATGCCGCCGTCCGATGCCCGCACGTAGCTGCCGCTGCCGGCCTGGGCGACCCTCCGGAGCGTCTGCTCGTCCAGCCGACTGACCACGATCTCTCCGTCCGGCCCCCGCTTGTGCCCCGTCACCTTGCCCTCCGCGTCAAGGACCGGCACCGGCTCGCCCTCCGTGGATCCCACGCCGACCACGTGGATGGTGATGCCCTTTGAGGCCACCTCCCGCGCCGCCTCCGCCGCCCCGCCCTCATGGTCCTCGCCGTCGGTGAGTATGACGACGTGGCGGTAGCGATGTTCCGCGGCCTCCAGGGCGTCCGCCGCCTCCCGGATGGCCGCCGCCAGCGCCGTCCCGGGGTCGCCGATAACGTGCGTGTCCAGGGCGTCGAGGAACATCTGCGTGGCCCCGTAGTCGATGGTCAGCGGGCAGTACTGGAAGGCGTCGCCGGCGAAGGCCACGATCCCCACTCGGTCGCCGCGCATGCGGCTGACCACCGCGCGCACGGCGTCCTTGGCCGCGCCCAGGCGGTCGGGCGGCATGTCGCGGGCCAGCATGCTCTGGCTGGTGTCGATGGCGAAGATCACGTCGGCGCCCCGCCGCTGCATGCGCGTCATCTGCGTGCCGAACTGCGGCCGGGCCGCCGCCAGCACCAGCATCACCAGCGCGCCGGTCATCAGCGCCGCTCGGATGCGCCGGCGGCGCCGCACCCGCGCCCCGGCGATGCGATCCAGCGCCACCGGCGTCGCCATTCGCCGCATCGTCCGCCAGCGCGCCCGCGCCGCATACACATACAGCGCCACCACCAGCGGCGTCAGCCACAGCAGCTTCAGCAGCTCAGGATGTGCCCAGCGCACGTACTGCTGCATCGCACCGATCACGGCACCTTCCGCAGCCAGGTGCAGGAGAGGAGCACCTGCACGGCCAGCAACCCCATCGCAGGCCACAGCAGCGCCGGGGCCAGCTCCTGATAGCGCCGGTACTGCCTGCTCTCGAACTCGCTCTTCTCCAGCGTCCGGATCGTCTCGTAGATCTCCTCAAGCGCGTTCGGGTCCGCTGCCCGGTAGTACTCACCCTCGGACAGCTCCGCCACCGCCCGCAGCGTCTCCTCGTCCATCTCGGTGCGCTTGAAGGTCCCGTCGGGGTTCCGGGCGTAGGTCCGGCCGAAGAGGGGGTCATCAATCGGGATGCGCGCCCCCTCCTCAGTGCCCACCCCCACAGCGTAGACCTTCACCCCCACCGCCCCGGCGGCCTTCGCCGCCGTGATGGGATCGATGGCCCCGGCGTTGTTGACCCCGTCGGTCAGCAGGATGATGACCCGGCTGGCGGCCTCCGACTTCTCCAGCCGGGCGGCCGCCGTGGCGATCGCCATCCCGATGGCGGTTCCGTCCTCAATCATGCCCAGCTCCACCTGCGAGAGAAGCTGCTGCAGCATCTCATAATCGAGCGTCAGCGGGCACTGCGTGAAGGCCTTCCCGGCGAAGACCACCAGCGCCAGCCGGTCGCCCTCGGTTCCAGCCACGAAGCGCTGCAGCACGCTCTTGGCGACGTTGAACCGGTTGCGGGGCTGGAAGTCCTCCGCCCTCATGCTCCCCGAGATGTCCAGGGCCAGGACGATGTCGATGCCCTCCGAGGTGACCGACACGACCTCCTCCAGGCGCCTGGGGCGCGCCATCGCCACGACCATCAAAGCCAGCGCCACGACGCTCAGCCAGGGCAGCGCCCTGGCGGCGACGGTTCGCGGCGTCCTCCGCGCCCGCAGATCCCACACGTCCGGGTATGCCATGGCGCCGCTCCGCCGGCTCCCCGGACGCCGCATCAGCCACACGACACCCGGCAGCGCCAACAGCAGCAGCAGCCACAGCGGCCGTGCCAGCTCCATCAGCCTCCCCCCACCGCCTCGACGCGCTCCGGCTCGGGGCGCGGCCGGGTATCGCGCACGATCCCTCGCGCCCGCTCGACGTCCTCCCGCGCCACCTCCGCAGCCGGCCGGTGCTTCGCGAACTTCGCAAGGTCGGCGCGGCGCAGCACCTCCACGATGTGCGCGGCCGGCTCCTCGTCCACCTGCCCCGAGCCCCTCATGCTGTCCGCCAGCATCCCCGTGGTCTCCTCCAGCGCCTGGATGCCCCAGCGCCGCTCCACGTAGTGCCGCAGAATCCAGCTCAGCCGCACGTAGTGCTCCTTGACCTCGCCGGCGGCGGGCAGGTTCTCGCGATCCAGCTCATCCAGCGCCAGCAAGGCCTCCTGCGCAGGCGGCAGGGGCGGCGCGGCCTCCTCCGGCTCCTCCTCGCCCTTCCTGCGCCTGAGCAGTAGGACCGCTCCCGCTATCGCGCCAGTCAGCAGCAGCAGCGGGAGCGCGGCCAGCAGGTAGTGGACGGGGCGCAGCGGAATCTCTTTCGGTCCGCGGATGTCTCTGATGTCGCTCGCGCCCTCCGGCAGCACGCTGCGGACAGTTACGGTCGCCTCCGGCCGCTCTGCCTGGTGCGGCTTACCGTCGCCGGACCGCCACGTGACCGGCGGGGCCTTCAGGGTCCTCTCCCCCACCTCCCACAGCACCAGCGTGTACTCGATCATCGCCCGCCGGCGCCCGTCCGGCAGGTCCTCCACGGTCTGCGTCGATGAGCGGATCTCGGCGTCACCCATCTCCGCGTCGTCGCCGGGAAGGTCAACGGTCAACTCCATGGGCCAGGTTATCTCCACCGTCGCGGTCAGGATATCTCCGACGGTCACCTCACGGGGCTCCACGGAGATGCTGACCGCCGGCTCCGCATCCTTGGCGGCCGCAAGCCGCCAGACAGCGGCCATCATCAGGCCTGCGAGCAGCCACCGAAGGGATCTGCGCCTCACCGCAGCCGCCTCCTGCGCAGCTCGAAGAACTCCACGAGCGGATCGACGGCAGTGCCGTCGGTGGGCACGTCGATGAGGTCTACGCCCCTGCGGCGCATCTCGCCCGCCTGCTCGTCGCGCCGAGCCTGGAGCACGCCCTGAAGCTCCCGGCGATACTCCGCGTCAGAGGCATCCAGCAGCACGTGCGAGCCCGCCTCAGAGTCGATGAGCTCCACCAGCCCCGCGGGCGGGATGTCGCGCTCCCGGGGGTCGATGAGCCGCACGGCGATGAGGTCGTGGCGCCGCGCGGCCACGGACATGGCCCGCTGGTAGGCCTCATCGTGGAAGTCGGAGATCAAGAAGATAATGGCGCGGCGCGTCAGGACCCGGCTGATGAACTCCAGGGCCTCCGCGATGTTGGTCCCGCGCCCGCGCGGACGGTAATGCAACATCTCCCGGATGAGCCTCAGGCCCTGGCGGCGGCCCCTCTCCGGTGGGATGTACTTCTCGACCTCCACGGAGAACATCGCTAGGCCGACCTTGTCGTTGTTACGGATCGCCGAGAAGGCCAGCAGCCCCGCCACCTCCGCCGCCACGTCCTGCTTCCGCCGATCCAGGCTCCCGTACTCCACCGAGCCGCTCACGTCCACCGCCAGCAGCACGGTGAGCTGCCGCTCATCAACGTGCTCCTTGACATGCGGATAGCCCATCCGAGCGGTCACGTTCCAGTCGATATTGCTCACCGAGTCCCCCCGGTAGTAGCGCCGCACCTCTGCGAACTCGATGCCGCTGCCCTTGAACACCGAGCGGTAGCTTCCCGCGAAGAGGTCCTCGGCGAGATGCCGGGCCCGGATCTCCAGCCGCCGCACCTGCCGCAGCAGCCTCGCCGTCAGCGCCAGCGCCGCCTCGTCGCCCTCCCTGTCCCGCGCCGGCAGCACGCTCAGGGCACCTCCACGTGCTCGAAGATGGCCCGCACCACGTCCTCGGATGTAACCTCCTCGGCCTCCGCCTCGTAGCTGACGATTATCCGGTGGCGCAGCACGTCCATGCCGATGGCGCGCACGTCATCGGGGGTCACGTAGCCGCGGCCCTCCAGGAAGGCATTCGCCTTCCCGGCCAGCGTCAGGTAGATGGTGGCGCGCGGCGAGGAGCCGTACTCGATCAGCGGCTCCAGGCGGGGCAGGTCGTACGCGCGAGGCTCGCGGGTGGCGCAGACCAGGTCCACGATGTAGCGCTGCACGCGCTCGTCGATGTACAGGCCCACCACCAGCTCCCGCGCCGCCGCCAGCTCCTCCACCGATGCCACCGCCCGAGCCGTGGGCACCTCGCCGGTCGTCCACCGCTGCAGGATGCGCAGCTCATCGTCCTTGCTGGGGTAGAGCACCTTGAGCTTGAGCATGAAGCGGTCCACCTGCGCCTCCGGCAGCGGATAGGTCCCCTCCTGCTCGATGGGGTTCTGCGTCGCCATCACCAGAAAGGGCTGCTCCAGGCTGAAGGTCTGCTCCCCGATGGTCACCTGGCGCTCCTGCATGGCCTCCAGCAGTGCGCTCTGGACCTTGGCCGGAGCCCGGTTGATCTCATCGGCCAGGATCATGTTGGCGAAGATGGGGCCCTTCTTGGCGTAGAAGGTGCGGTCGCGCTCGTCGTAGACCATGGTGCCCATGATGTCGGCTGGCAGCAGGTCCGGGGTGAACTGCAGGCGCTGGAAGCCGGTGTCGAGTGTCTGCGCGAGGGTCCGGACGGTCAGGGTCTTGGCCAGGCCGGGCACGCCCTCCACCAGCACGTGCCCGTCGGCCAGCAGCGCCACCAGGAGGCGGTGGATCATCTCGTCCTGGCCCACGATGACTGTGGCGATCTCCTCGCGGATGCGGTCAAGGAATGGCCGCCGGCGCTCGATCTCGGCAGCCAGGGCATCGATCTCCGAAGCCACGAGCATCCCTCTCTTGGCGCCGGTGTGGCGCTGGGAGTAACATACGAGCGGCCGCCCACACCGATCCAGAGCGCCCGCTGCACAGATGATACCACACGGAGGCCGATCTGTTAATCCCGCGGTCGGGGAGCACCTCGTCGGGAGACTGTTCGTGAGCAAGTGCACGCGGCCAGTTGGGTGTGCTTGCAGGTGCCAGGGCATTATGCTATACTCGCAGGCGCACAGGAGGCAATCACCGCCGCTTGTGAAGACACAAGCGGCGCATGTCATGTGAGGGAGCCCCAGCAACATGCCGCAGCGGGCACAGATGGAGAAGCACCTGCGCCAGACGGGCAAGCGCACGCACCGCAATCGCATCCGCAAAAGGGCGATGAAGCAGGCCGTCCGGGAGGTCCTGGAGGCCGCCGAGGCCGGCGACGCCGACGCCGTTAAGGACGCCATGCCGGCGGCCCAGAAGGCCATTGACAAGGCCGCCCAGCGCGGGGTCATCCACAGGAACACTGCGGATCGGCGGAAGGCGCGGCTGGTCGCGCGGGTCCGGCGGATACTGGGCCAGGAGTAGTCGCGAGCAGCGGGATGGGCCGGGCCGGCGCTGGCCGGCCCGTTTGCGTGTACGGGATTGAGTGACCGGCCGCACAGGGAGACGACGGGCGCACGCCGAACTGAACCGCGTACGCGAACTGAGAGACCGGGAGGGACCGGCCATGCGCCGTCCGTCGCAGCGCCCGAACATCGTGATTCTGCACACCGACCAGCAGCGTTACGACACCATCCGCGCCGCCGGCAACGAGGTGATGCACACCCCGAACCTCGACCGGCTCGCCGAGCGCGGAGCGCTGCTGGAGCGCTTCTACGTGCAGAACCCCGTATGCATGCCATCGCGCGCATCGATGCTCTCGGGGCGATACCCGCAGGCCACCACGGTCACCTGCAACGGCATCGAGATGCCGCGCGAGATGCGCTGCATCCAGCACATGCTGGGCGACGCCGGCTACTTCACGGGCGTCATCGGGAAGCTGCACTTCCTCCCCCACTCAGCCCGCGATCACCGCAGGGCCCATCCGGCCTACGGCTTCGACCAGCTCCAGATCTGCGACGAGCCGGGCTGCTATCGCGATGCCTACCAAGAGTGGGTTCGCGAGCAGGCCCCCTCGCAGCTCGATGCCATCAACTGCGGCCTGCCGCCGGCGCGTGCGACCTGGGAGCAGATGATGCGCTGGGAGGGCACCGTGGAGCCGCCGGAGCCTCGCGAGGGATTCGTGCCGAAGACATTCGAGGCGGATGAGAGCCTCACCAACGCCTGCTTCGTGGCCGACCGGAGCGTGCAGTTCATCCGGGAGCGCGGCGACCGGCCCTTCATGCTCTTCGCAGGCTTCTATCACCCCCACTCCCCGCTGATCCCGCCGCAGTGCTGCCTGGACCTCTACGATGTCGAGGACATCCCGCTGCCGGTGCGCGCCGAGCACGAGGGGCTGGCGCCGACTGCGGAGGGCCTCAGCGACGGGGACTTTCAGGAGATCCGCCGGCACTACTACGCCATGGTCAGTGACGTGGACCGCAACGTGGGGCGCATCCTGGACGCCCTCGACGAGCTGGGGATCATGCAGGACACCATGGTGGTGTTCACCAGCGATCACGGCGACTACATGGGCGATCACGGCAAGTTCGGCAAGGGGATGCCGGGATACGACTGCATCATGCGCGTTCCCTGCCTGATCTGCTATCCCGGGGAGATCGAGGCCGGCCGCCGCGTGAACGGCCTTGTGGAGGCCGTGGACCTGGTCCCCACGCTGCTCGACTACGCGGGAGTGGTGCGGGAGCCGGAGCTGCAGGGGCGGTCGATGCGCCCGCTGCTGGAGGGCGAGATGGCGGCGGCGCGGGAGTCGGTCTACGCGCAGTACTCCTCGCCGGGTGGCGCCTCATGGGCGCACGTTCGCACCCGGGAGCTCATGTACTCGGCCAACACCGGCGGCGCAGAGCTGCTGTTCGACCTGCAGGCGGATCCGGACGAGCTGCACAACCTTGCCGGAGAGCGGGATGCGCGGGAGGCGCTGGCGGAGATGCGGCGCCTGGCGCTGACGCGATCGCTTCAGGCCCAGCCGCAGGCGCCGCGCGTGGCGCTGTATTAAGGACCGGGCCGGGGAGGTGGCGGCATGGGGATATTCGGCGGACACACCGACATCAAGCCCAAGCGCAGGCGCGAGATCTACGAGGACGTGGCCGACCTCTCGCAGCCCGGCGGCGCGTTCTACATCATGGTGGCGCTGTCCACGATCATCGCCGCCTACGGGCTGATCATCAACAGCGCCGCGGTGGTCATCGGCGCCATGCTGGTGGCGCCACTGATGGGCCCCATCTTCGGCATCGCCCTGGCGCTGACCAGCGGCAACCGGCGGCTACTGTGGACTGCCATCCAGTCGGAGCTGTTCGGCATCCTCCTGGCGCTGGCCGTGGCCGCGGTGATCGGCCTGGTGCCGCTGCGCCTGCCTCCAGGCACCGAGTGGCTGATGCGCACGCACCCCACGCTCTTCGACCTGGCCATCGCGCTGGCCTCCGGGCTGGCCGGGGCCTATGCCCTGGTTGACGAGCGAGTGTCCCCGGCGCTTCCGGGCGTGGCCGTGGCTGTGGCTCTGCTCCCGCCACTGGCGGCGTGCGGGCTGTCGATGGCGACGATGCGCTGGCAGATGGCCGCGGGCGCGATGATGCTGTTCGCGGCCAACTTCTTCGCCATCCAGCTCGCCTCCGCAGCCGTCTTCTCGCTCTTCGGCACGCTGCGCGTGCAGCGCGAGAGGCGGCGCGAGCCCCAGGAGGACGGCCCCGATCTGGGTGACTTCCTGCGGCGCTTCTGGCCCAGCATCGCGGCGCTGATCGTGGTGGGATAGTTCCTGGGCCGCACGATGCTGGGTCTCATCGCCGACGAGCGTCTCTCGGCGAGGATCGAGGAGGCCCTCACACGGCAGGTGGAGACCAGCGCCGGGGCGCGCCTCTCGGACATCGACTTCCAGCGCAGGGACTCCGCGCTGCGGGTGACGGCCACTGTAATGACGCGTCGGGCCTTCGAGCCACCGCAGGTGGAGGATGTGGAGGAGGCACTGGCGGAGACGCTCAACCGCGACGTGCATCTGATCATCCGCTCGTTGATCTCTCGCGACGTTGACCGCTCCGGCGCCGTGTTCATTACCGAGGAGGAGCGGGAGCTGGCGGCGGACGAGCGGCGCCGGCGGCAGTTCCTGGGCACGGTCTCGCAGGTGATCTCGCGGCATCTGCAGGAGGTGCCTGGCGCGGAGCTGCTGGACGTGCATCGCGAGCAGCCCGACGGCGAGGCGGTGGTCACGGCCGTGGTGCGCGCGCCCACGGGCATCGGCCCGGAGCAGGTGGGGCGCATGGAGGACGCCCTGCGGCGCGAGATGACCACGCCCCTGCGGCTGGTGGTGCGAACGATCCCCACCCGCGTCGCCTCCGCCGATGGCTTTCTGCACACCGAGCGAGAGGACGCCGCGGCAGAGAGGCGCGACTGGCTGGCGCGGCAGTCGGCAGGCGTTATCGAGACGTGGCTGCAGACCGCGCACCCCGATGCAAAGCTGACCGAGGTCTCGATCCAGCGCGAGGACTCCCGGGAGCGTGTCGTGGCCGAGGTGCTGACGCCGGAGGCGCTCACAGCCGAGGAGGCTCAGCAGGTGGAGGGCAGGCTGCGGGCGGAGACGGGCTCGGACGTGGAGCTGGAGCTGCGCTACCGGATCGGCGGGCAGGTGGCGCCGGCCGGTGCGGAGAGCGGGGAGCGGGAGGAGGGGCAGTCAGGCGAAACGGACTGAGTGCCTGCGCCCGCGTCGAGGGCGCCAGCAGTGGGCCGGGGTGGAACCTGTGAGGTCATTCGCTCCGCTCGCGACCTCACACGGCTCGCTTCGCTCGCGGCGGCCCCTCCATCGGGGCAGCCGGAGTTGTGGGCACGCGGGACAACGCGCGGAGTTCCGCCACCCAGCGTGAGCCTCCGGAGCGACGCCGACTCGGTGCCCGGGATGCGGTGGGGCTATGGCCCCACGACCGGCGTTCGGAGCACGCCCACGGGCGGGATCTCGACCTCCATGACGTCCCCGTCCTGCAGGCGGATGCCCTGGTGCTTGCCGACCCCGGCGGGCGTCCCGCAGGCGATGATGTCGCCGGTTTGCAGCGTGCAGATGTGGGAGATGTACGAGACCACCTCGGCCACGTTAAAGATCATCTCGCGGGTGTTGGCCTGCTGCTTGAGCTCGCCGTTGAGGCGCAGCGCGAGGTCGAGCTCGTCGGGGTCACCGATGTCACTGACCGGCACCGCGCACGGGCCCATGGGCGCGAAGCCGTCGCACCACTTGCCGTTGAGCCAGTCGAAGAACTGGTCCCACTCGCGCGCCTCCTCGCGCTGCCAGACGCTCAGCTCCCGCTCGGAGATGTCGTTGAGGATGGTCACCCCGGAGATGTGATCGCCGGCCTCCTCGACGGAGACCTCCTTTGCGGGGGCGCCGATGATGACGGCCATCTCGGCCTCGTAGTCCACCCACTGGTTGATCTCGCTGAGCCGCAGCGGCGCGCCGGGGCCGATGACGGTATTGGGCGAGGGCTTCATGAACACGCGCGGGGTGTCCAGCTCCCGCCTCTGCTCCCCGCCCTGCAGGCGCTGGGAGATGCTCTCAGCCATGTGCGACGCGAAGTTCGTCGCCAGGCAGAACAGCTTCGGGGGGCACGGGATGGGCGCGAGGATCTCCCCGTCCCGGGCAGCGGCATCCTCAGCGGGGTCCTGCAGGGCGTGGCGCGCCACCTCCAGGCACTCCGGGCAGGCCAGCAGGCTGGCGACGGCTCCGAAGCAGGCGTGGTCCGGCATGTCCAGCGCGCCGGCCTCGAGGGCCTGCAGCACATCGTAGGGCTGATCGTCGATCAGCGCGCCCACGCGCACAGGGGATTCGGCGTCGGCGCGGTAGCTTACCAGTCGCAGTATCATGAGCAGGCTCCTCAGTCGCAGCAGGTTGACTCGATCGTGCCGTCCATGAGGGCCGCGCGGAGGGCGCAGACGGCGGTCACGTTTACGATGTCCTCGACGGTGGCGGCGCGGGAAAGATCCATGGCGGGCCTCGCCAGGCCCTGCAGCAGCGGGCCGAAGGCCCCCGCGCCCCCCACCCACTGGCTGAGCTTATAGCCGATGTTGCCGGCGTCCAGGTCAGGGAAGACGAGCACGTTCGCCCGGCCCTGGATGGGGCTGTCGGGGGCCTTGCGCTCGGCGACCTCGGGCACAAGGGCGGCGTCCACCTGCAGCTCCCCGTCCACCAGCAGGTCGGGGGCGCGGCGGCGGACCAGGCGGAGGGCGGAGATGACCTTGTGCGCGTCCGGGTGATCGGCGCTGCCGTGCGTCGAGAACGAGAGCATCGCCACCCGCGGCTGGGTCTCCAGGTAGGCGTCACAGCTCTCGGCGGCGCTGATGGTGATGTCGGCGAGCTGGGCCTCGCTGGGCTGGGGCACCACGCCGGCGTCGGAGTAGATCAGGGCGCCGTCCTCGCCCAGCTCCGGGTATCTGGTGGTCATGATGAAGCAGCTCGAGACGGTCTCCACATCCTCCGCGCAGCCGATGCAGCGAAGCGAGGCCCGCAGGACGTTGGGAGTGGAGTTGACTGCGCCGGCGACCATGCCATCGATCTCTCGGAGGCCGACCAGCGACGCCGCGGCGTAAAGCGGGTCGGCCATGACCTCGCGGGCCTCCTCCTCAGTGGCTCCGCGATCGCGCCGCCGCTGGTAGTAACGGTCCGCACATCTCTCGCGGACCTCCTCGTCGCCAACGTCGATGATCTCCACGCCGTTGAGTGGAACGCCATGCTCCTTGGCGAGGGGCCGGATGACATCCGGCCGGCCCACAAGCACGACCTGCGCCAGGTCCTCCTCGGTGATGGTTTTCGTGGCCAGGATCATGCGCTCATCATCCGACTCCGGCAGCGCGATGCGCTTGCCCAGCCCGGCCACTCTCTCCCTGATCCGCGCCATCACGTCGGCCATCAGCGTCACCTTTCCCGCATCTTCACAGGGCTTATCGTTGAGATAACTGCGGGCGGCAGTTGGGGCCCGCCGGAGCACTATTCGGCGGCTGCCGGCCTATTCCTTCAGCCGCTGGCCCCAACTCCGCCATCGCCTGGAGGTCTCGACGCCAGGCTGCACGAATCACTGAGCCCAGAGGAGTGATCACGCCTATGCGCTTCATCGCTGTCTTCGTGTTCCTGCTGACTGCTGCTTTCCGGGCCCCCGCGCAGCAGGGGCTGAGCATTGAGGACTTCACTGCCACGCCTCGACTGCACGAGGACGGCCAGGCGTGGGATGTGCTGGTACGCTTCACCACCTCCGCCCCGGCCGTCTGCCGCGCGGAGTTCGGCCCCGACCGGGCCTGTGGCTCGGCAACTGAGCCCGAGGCCGAGCCGCTGCGCAACCATCGCTTCGACGTGGCCGATGTGCCGCTCGGCGAGGCCCGATTCGTGCGCGTGGTCGCCACCGCCGGCGACGAAGAGGTGGCCTCCGAGGTCGTCGAGGTGGCGCCGCCGGAGCCCTTCCCCGAGGGCGACACGGAGCGCATCGAGGTCCCGCTGACCATCGAGGAGACCGCGGGGGTCTTCCGCACCGAGCCCGTCACCTTCGGCATCCCGCTTCCTGAGGGCGCGCTGGGCGATCCGGCGCGGGTCAACCTCACGGACGGCGAAGCGCTCATCCCGGTGCAGACGCGCGCTCTCGTCCGCTGGCCGGACCGCACGATCAAGTGGCTGCTGATCACGGGCCGCATCGCGCTTGGGGCCAGCGAGACAAGGACGCTGACGCTGGCGCTCGGGAGCGACGTCTCTCCCACTCAGTCGCGGGCCGCCAACTCCCTGCGCGAGACCGACGCCCTGTTCGAGGTCACCGCAGGGGGCACTGATACGAGGCTGCAGATCTACCGGGCGCACGGCACAGGCATGATCAGCCGGCCCGAAGGCATCAACTGCCCGCTGCCGGTATCGCGGCTGACCGCCGCCGACGGCACGGTCTTCACCGGTCGGGTCGAGAGCGTGGAGATCGAGGAACACGGCCCGCAGCGCACGGTCATCCTCGCACGCGGCCACCACGTCAACGAGCAAAACGAGCCCCACTTCGGCTTCGAGCTGCGCTACTTCGTCCGCGCGGGGGATCCGTTGGTGCGCATCGACCACGTCCTGCAGCACGACATCGTCTCTGCCGACATGGAATACGGGGATGAGATGAAGTCCTTTCGCTCGCTGGACCTCGTCTTCCAGACGATGGGCGAATCCGCCGCCGTCGTGCTCGAGGACGGCCAGAGCGCACAGATCGCCCCGGGTGAGCGCCTCTTCCAGTACGAGGACAACGCGTATGAGCTGCCGGACGCCGAGGGGACCCGCGCCGCCGGCCTCGCCACCATGAGTGGCCTGGCGGTGGCGGTCCGCGACTTCTGGCAGAACTGGCCGAAGAGCCTGGAGGCCCAGGATGGCGCGCTGGCGGTGGGCCTGTATCCGCGCATTACGCCGCAGGATCGCTACGCCGACCGGCCGGATGAGCACATCCTCTACTACTACCTGCGCGATGGCAGCTACACCTTCCGGGCGGGCTTCGAGAAGCGCCACGAGCTGCTCATCGGGCCGGCCGAGGCCGCCTCCACCGAGCAGATGCTGGCTCGGGTGCAGCAGCCGTTGGTGGTGACCGCCGCGCCGGAGTGGTACACCTCCTCCGGTGCGCTGCACAACATCGCTGCAGCGGAGGGCGAGTTCGAGGCCTACAACGACATCCTCAGCGACGCCATCGACGGCTTCGTGGAGGTCCGCGAGCGGGAGCACTGGTATGGCCTGATGAACTTCGGCGACTGGTATGGCGAGCGCGGGAACAACTGGGGGAACATTGAGTACGATCTGCAGCAGGCGCTCTTCACCCAGTACTTCCGGACCGGAGACCGGCGGTTCTTTGAGGTGGCGGAGGATGCGGCGCGGCATAATGCCGATGTGGATATCGTGCATCACGCGGCGGGCCAGAAGGCCGGGCCGGGAGGGCCCAGGCGGGTGGGACCGGCGTGGGTGCACTGCATGGGCCACACCGGCGGCTACTACCCCTACGACTACATGGACATGTCCATCTACGCCCAGGGCTACTGCGAGAACGAGGGGCACATGTGGAACCAGGGCAACCTCCAGTACTGGCTGCTGACCGGCGACGAGCAGGTGCATCGTGCCGCTATGCAGCTCGCCGACTGGGTGGCCGGCCCCGACACCGTGGACTTCGGCTACGGGAACGCCCGCGTGCCGGGGTGGATGGGCATCATCGCCATGTCCACCTACTTCGCCACCTACGATGAGTACTACCTCAACGCCATGCGCCTGATCTACGAGGAGGTCCAGGAGAAGGCCGATCCGGAGGCCGGGCTGTGGGTGCACAAGCTGGGCGGCGGGCACTGCCGGTGCGAGGAGAAGCACTACGGCGAGGCGGGCTTCATGGCCGGGGTGCTGATGACCGCTCTGAAGTACTTCTACATCGCGACGGGCGATGAGGAGGTCGCGCAGCGGATCGTGAAGATCGCCAACTGGCTGGTGGAGAGCCTCTACGAGCCGAGGCAGGGCAACTTCCGCTACACCTCCTGCCCCAAGACGAGCATCTCGACGACCAGCCCCCTGATCATGGGCAACGGACTGGGCTTCGCGGCCAATTACTCCGGCGACGAGCGGCTGATGGAGATCACGCGCAACTGTTTCGTGCGCGCCCTGGTGGCCTTCGCCGGCGGCGCCCATGGCAAGACCATTGGCTACGGGACATGCTTGGCGCCGATGGCCATCTACGAGATCTCGCGGTTCCCGGGGCCGTCGCTGGACGAGATGATCGAGGCGCTGCTGGCGGCGGCGCGGGACCCGGGCCGGCGCCCGCTGCCGTGCATCGTGCCCAACCCCGACTTGGAGCGAGGCACGGAGGGCTGGCGGGTGCGCAGCGGCCTGGGGCTGTCGCACACCAGTGAGGTCACTCACACCGGCAACGGCGCGGCCATGGCCTCCGGCACCATCGAGGGCCAGAACGAGTACTTCGTGACGCACTACGCCTGCGGGCCGCCCTGGGAGATCATGTCGCTGGCGCCCGGCGAGACCTACCGGCTGCAGCTCTGGCTGCGCGTGGACGAGATCGGCGAGGAGGCGCCGCCACCCACGGCGCGGGTGTCGGTGCGCAGCAGGGGCGTGACCCAGAGGTCCTTTCCCACCAACGAGTATGACCTCTCGCGGATGAAGACGTGGCAGCTCCTGCAGACGGAGTTCACGGTGCCGGAGGGCACTGACGCGGCCTACATCGCGGTCAACACCGAGACGCACGAGCCCCAGGACGTGCTGATGTACCTCGACGACGTGGCCATCGTCCCTGCGGACACAGCGCCGCGCGACACGTATGCCTGGCCGGCCGTTGAGCTGACCGGGGCGCAGCTTTCCGGCGGGGCTCGGGTCGAGGAGGAGGACATCCTCGACGGCTGGCAGGCGGTGGCGGCGCCGAATGAGGCCGGCTCGGCGACGGTGAGCATCGAGGTGCCCTTCGCCGATACCTGGCGGCTGCTGGCGCGGGCGAAGTCGCAGGAGGCCGAGGTCTCGCTGCCTGTGCGCATCGACGGCGAGGAGGTCGGCGCGCTGGCGGTGGAGCCACACCAGGGCTGGGCGTGGGCGCCGCTGATGGCGGGGGGCGAGCAGGCGGCCGTGGAGCTGCAGGGCGGCGCGCATCAGATGACGGTGGAGCTTCCGGGTGGCACCGACGTCATGCTGCAGAAGGTGGCACTCTCGAACGCGTTCGCGCCCTGAGCGCGCAGTCACATCGCACATGGAGCGATCCGCAATGAGTGAGGCCCCGCGGGCAGGGCCCGCGCAACACAGCGGCAACGGCGCGATCATCAGTATCGCCAGGCAGAGCGAGAGCTGGGAGGTCATCTTCGCCTCCGAGCCTCGCACGAGTCCCCAGCCCCTGTGGTTCCACATCGAGGTCAGCGGCCTGCAGGGCGCCCCGGTGGTCTTCGGGTGGGAGAACGCCGACCTGGCACTGGGCAATCGCAGCGAGCTGCACCTGCTGCGGCCGGTGCTGCGGGCGGACGGCGGCTCCTGGCAGCGCAGCGAGAGCGTGGAGGTCGTGAGCCTGCCGGACGGACGCCGGCAGGTGCGCTTCGAACATCCCGGCGGCGCCGAGACGGTGGCGGTGGCGTTCTGCTACCCCTACGGGCCGCCGGAGCTGGAGGCGGCCCTCACGGACGTGGGCGACGCCTGGAGCGCCAGCCCCATCGGGATCACCGCGGAGGGCCGGAAGCTGATGCGTCTGCGGCTGGAGGCGGACGAGGAGGCCGACGAGGAGGCGCCGCGACCGGGCCTCTACCTGCTGGCTCGACAGCACGCCGGGGAGACGCCGGGCTCGTGGGTGCTCGACGGCATCCTCCGCCTGCTGGCCGGCGACTCCGACGAGGCGCGGGCCATCCGGCAGGACGTGGAGTGCTGGGCGGTGCCCTTCGTTGACCTCGATGGCGTAGTGAATGGCGACTATGGCAAGGACGCCCTCCCCTGGGACTTCAACCGCGCCTGGGAGCCGCTGCCCATGCGCCCGGAGGTGCAGGCCATCCAACGCGACCTGCTGCGGTTCGCGGAGCGGGCCGAGCCGAGGCTGCTGCTGGACCTGCACGCGCCGGGACACAGCACCGCCGACGTCTACGCCCAACTGCCGCGCGAGCAGCGGCCGGAGGAGCAGCAGGAGGCGGCGCGCGGGATCGCCGCGGAGCTTGCCGCGGCCTTCCCCGAGCTGGAGCCGGAGGCCACCGCCCGCGCCACCACCTACGCCAGTCGCTGGAACGCCATGGCGACGGCGGGATCGTGGGCCTGGGACCACCTCGATCAGACCCCCGCGATCACCGTTGAAACCAGCTACCAGCGGCTGGCCGGCGAAACCCTTACGCCGGAGGGGTACCGCGAAATCGGCCGGCGTGTGGCACGGGCGGCGGCGAGCTGGCTGCGCAAGGCCGCCGGGTAGCATCCCTCACTGGTGGCGACAGCGAATGACCACCGGGCTCCGGGCCACAGGCCCAGGAGCGACGGGAGCGACAATGAAGAGGCGGAGGTTCCTGCAAATGCTGGGTGCCGGCGTCGCGTCGATGGGACTCGTCGGAGCGCAGAGCGGGCCGTCGCGAGGCGCAGAGACTGGCAGTGATGGCCCGAACGTGCTGCTGATCACGGCCGAGGATATGGGACCGCAACTGAGCTCCTACGGCGATGAGACGATCTCGACGCCGCACCTGGACCGGCTGGCTGAGAGCGGAGCGCGGTTCACGAACGCCTACGTGACGCAGGCCGTCTGCAGCCCGTCGCGGGCGAGCATCCTGACCGGCCTCCATCCGCACCAGCACGGGCAGATCGGGCTGGCGACGCACCGCTATGCGATGTTCGAGGAGTATGCGAACATCCCCGGACTGCTCAAGCAGATCGGCTACCGAACGGGGATACTCGGGAAGCTGCACGTCAACCCGTCATCGGTATTCCCCTTCGATTACGTGTGGCGCGAGGGCAGGAGCATCAGCTTCCAGCACCGGGACGTGGAGCGGATCGCGGAGGTCGCCGGCGACTTCATCGCAGACTCAGCGCAGCCCTTCTTCCTGATGGTGAACTACCCGGATGCGCACCTGCCCTTCATCCGCCAGGACCACGGCCTGCCAGCCGAGCCGTTGGGGCCGGACGATGTGAGGGCGCTGCCAGCCCTCGGGGTGGACACGCCCAGGCTGCGCGGGCACGTGGCGAACTACTACAACTGCATCAAGCGCCTGGACGAGGGGATCGGGCTGCTGCTGGCCCAGCTTACCGCTGCCGGCCGCGACGGTGACACGCTGATCATCTTCCTCGGCGACCATGGCCCGCAGTTCTCGCGCGGCAAGTGCGCGGTCTACGAGCTGGCGCTGCAGGTGCCGATGATCGTTCGCTGGCCCGAAGCACCGGCCGGACAGGTGCGCGACGAACTGGTCTCGGCCATCGACATCCTGCCCGCGATCCTCGACGCCCTCGGTGCGGAGGCCCCGCCTGCGCTGCCCGGGCGGTCGCTGAGGCCGCTGGCGAGGGGAGAGCAGACTCAGTGGCGGCGATATCTCTTCGCGGAGTGGAACACCAGCCACCCGTATCCTCCTCCCACGCTGCTGTTCCCGCAGCGATCGGTGCGGGATGAGCGGTACAAGCTGATCCGGACGCTTCTCCCCGACACGCGCAGCCCCATCGAGAAGTACTACACGTCGCAGGCGCTGGTTGATACGGGTACTACCCAGGAGGAAATCGACGCGGCGGCGCCCCAGGTCCGGGCAGCCTATCAGACCTGGCGCAATCCTCCCCCTGAGGAGCTCTACGACCTGGCGGAGGACCCCCACGAGTTCACGAACCTGGCCGAGGACCCGCAGCTCGCGCCGGTACGCGAGCGGCTCAGCTCAGAGCTTGATGCCTGGCAGGAGCGGACAGGCGACGCGCTCGCCGATCCTGAGAAGCTCCAGATGCTCGTGGAGGAGAACGAGCGCGTCAGCGCTCGGCTGAAGGAGACGAAGCGACGAGTCACAGAGCTCGAGGACTTCCGCTGGGGGTATCTCGACTACCTTCGCGAGGGGTAAGGGCCGGCCGCCAGGCTCCGGAGACTGCGCGATGCAGTCCGGTGGTGGCGGCCGCCGCCGTGGATGCGCGGTCAGGGCTGCAGGTCGAGCGTCAGTGTCCCGGTCGCGGTTGCGCTATCGCCGGCGAACGTCACGGTGTAGCTGACGGTCATGGTGTCGCCGCTGCGAGTGCCGGTGAAGTCCACGCGCTCAATGCCCGCGCTGGGCAGGTTCGTTGCACTGCCGGCGATGTTGCCGTCCGCATCGATTGTGATGCTCAGATCGCCGAGGACCGCCACGTTCTGATCCAGGCTGAAGCCGGTGTCGTCGAAGGTGCCGCTGAGGTTGATTGGGGCTGGATCTGACCCACCGAGCACGTTCCCGCCCAGGTCCAGGGTGATGTCCACGGTGCCCCCTGCCTCGTCCACGTCAATCTCGGCCGACGCTGACCCTGTGCTGGAGAAGGTCTGGTTCTCCCAGTTGCCCGCCCAGGTGCCGTCGTAGCTGGCCGCGTCGAAGTCCGCTGCCCCGTCTCCGCCGTCGCCGTTGGCACCGCCGTCCGGGGGCTGAACGAGGCCGTCGCCTCCGCAGCCCACCAGGACCAGCGCTGCGGTTACCGCCACCGTCAGCAGCATCCATCCGCGCGTCCTCATCGCTGCCACCTCGCAGTCTCGGATTGGTGCGAAGATTGTATAGTGGTTTGCCGGAGGTGCGCGGACTCCTGCACGAATGTGACCATGCATCAAGTGAGCCCGGGCGGACATATCTCTGCACTCACTGCACGGGCTGCAGGCTGTCGGCGATACGCTCCAGCTCAGCAGCGGAGAGCGGGCCCGCCACCACGGCCATGGTCCCGTCCACCTCACGCTGCACGGCATCGCCGCCGGCTCCGCGCAGCCGGCGCATTCGGCCGTGGCCGCGGCGGCCGCGAGGCTCGTGGCCGTCCCGGGGGGTGCGAGACCACCGGGGGCCCCGCGGCCCGGCCATCTCCGAGGCCGGTCTGTCTCTCCGCGCCTTGCGCTGTATGACCAGCAGCGGCCTGAGGCCATCGGTGTAGCGGAGTTCGACGATCGGGCTGCGGGGGCGATCGTGGAGGAACCACTGCTCATCGCTGAAGCCCTCAGGCAACCACTCCGGGCGCAGAAGCGTGAAGGTGACCTCCGCGCGCACGTCGGCCAGCGCCATGGCGTGACGCCGCCTGCCTCGCTTGACATGCTCGGCGGGCTCCGGCAGCTCCACCTTCGGCGGCGGCTCCACGGAGAAGTCCGCCTCCTCCCAGGTGGTGGCGCTGACGGTGCGGCCCTTGGTATCGGTGCGGCGCATCGCCAGCGGGAAGCTCGTCTGCTCGTCCACGCTCACTCTCACGCCGCCGCCGGGGCCGGAGCCCTCGATGATCCGCACCGTGCGGCCTGCAACCTCTCCGCGCCCCACCACGCGGAACTGCCAGTTGCGCGCCAGCAGCCGCTCGCTCCACCCGGCGTCGCCCACCTGGGCGTGGCGTCTGAGGCCCTGAGGCCCGCGGGCCCACACCATGTCCTCCTGCCGGCGGACCTCCATGCCCTCGGCCGGTCCGGAGAGATACTCGATGTGAACGTGGCCGTCGCCGCGGTGGACCTGAGCCCTGCTCTTCGTCAGTCCCTTCGGCGTCCGCACCTCGGTCACTACCACGCCGCGCACGGCCACGGTGCCGAGCGCCTCAGCGGCGGATCTCGCCAGCTCCATGGCGTCACCGCTCGGTGCCTGGAGGCGCATGACGGTCGCAATCACCACGGCGGCGATGGCGGCGATGGCGACGCCGGCGGCGATCTTCCACGCTCCCGGCCTCACTGCACCTCAGCTCCGTTGAGGCTGGCAAACATCATTCCCAGCGCGGCGTCGTCCGCCAGCGGCTGCGACCACTGAGCTACGATCTGCTGCTCCTGGTACTCCGAGGCCAGCGTCGAAGCCGTGGGGGCGGAGGCCGGCGAGCGAAGGGCCAGCCAGAGACCGCCGACGGCCAGGACAAGCGCAGCCGCAGCAGCCAGCGCCGGGCGGGGGGACTGGCGCCACCACTGGGCCAGCGACCGCCACACGCCGCGCTGCCGCGGGGCCATGCGGGCCTGGACCTCCGCCCAGAGACCGGCCGGGGCCTCCACGCGCTCCATCGGCTCCAACAGCGCATCGAGCCGTTCCAGCGCCTCCAGCTCCGCGCGGCACTCCGGGCAGCTCTGCAGGTGGCGCTCCACCGCGGCGCTCTCGGCCTCGTCCAGCGCCCCGAGCTGGTACTCCGCCAGCCTGGCTCTAACCTCCGTGCAGCGCACCCGTCATCTCTCCTCTGCGCTATCGATGTACGGCGCCAGCCTGCGGCGCAGGTTCTCCCGGCCGCGCGCCAGCCGCGACACCACCGTGCCCTTCGGCAGGCCCAGCATGCGAGCGATCTCGGTCACCGGGATGCCCTCAAGATGGTGCATCGTCACCACGGTCCGCTGGTGCTCTGGGAGCCGCAGCACCGCCTCACGGACCGCCCGGTCCTGCTCGGAGCGCTCCACCGCCCGCGACGGGCCATCCTCGCCGCTGGGCAGAGGGTCGGCCCCATCCAGCGCCTCCTCATCCCTCGCGCCGCGAAAGTGGTCGCGGACCAGGTTCACCGTCATGGTCCGCAGCCACCCGCTGAAGGCGGCCGGATCCCGCAGCGTCGGCAGCCGCTCCCAGGCTCGCACAAAAGCCTCCTGGGTGAGGTCGGCGGCCAGCTCGGGGTCGCCCGCGAAGTGCATGGCCAGCGAGTAGACGCTGTCCTTGTGCCCGCGAAAGAGCGCCTCATAGGCCCTCTCGTCGCCATTCCGGGCCGCCTCGACCGCCTGGATCAGCGCCGCATCGTTCATGCACAGGGACACTTTCTATGGGATTGACGCTCCACCGGGCCCCCTGATTCCGGTGATTTGTGTACGGGGCACCGAACTCCTGCACGGCTTGTGGCACGACCATGGACTACCTCAAACAGGATGGACAGGACGAGCAGGGCAAAGACAACACCAGATGCGCTCAGCCGTTCATCCTGTGCACCCTGCTCCGGTTGTGGCCTCAGATTGTCGGTTGCAGGCGAGAACGCCCGTAACCCACCAAGAATGGCTGCGCAGTGCTGGGTGGCCGCCCCCACGCTACGTACGGATGGGCCCGCGCAGTTGCGGCGCTGCGGGTCAGTGTCGTACGGAGGGCTGGCCTGCCTAGGCCAGCCGTCGCGCGAAGCGCGACTGTCGTTCGAGCGCACCCTCAACGGCACGGCATCTTGG
>JAYENL010000276.1:0-4710 GCA_034722055.1 Armatimonadota bacterium | reverse complement strand
GATTGTGGAAGTGTTCTTGTGGACGTCCATGGCTACCAGCGTCATCTTTCGGTCCGCCTTTCTGGAGAATGGTTTGTACTCAACGATCTATTCCCCAAACGGCGGACCGTTTCATTCTAGCCCCTCCGAACGACAAACGGCGCGAATGGCCGCCCGCCAGGATGTGGGCAAAGTTAAGCCATGCGACACCGCGACCACCTGGGCGCGGCGCACGAGTGTCGTACGCAGCAGCGGATCGCCTATCCCGCAGGCCGCACCCACACCAGCCGCCAGTCCTGGGAGGCAAGCTGCAGGCTCACCCGGCCATCCTCCATCTCCACCGCCTCGCCGCTGATGGCGTCCGAGGCTGATCCGTCCGCGATCCCGAGCGCATCGAGGTCGAAGCTGACCTCGACGGTCGCATCCTCCCGCCCCAGGTTGTCCACCAGCGCCAGCAGCCCGTTGTCCGAGTGACGCCACAGGCTCACGTATGCGCCCTCCGGTTCGGCCGATGCCAGCCCGCCAAGCTCCCAGTAGCCGACGAACTGCGCCTCCGCATCCGGGCCGTCGCAGCCGAACTCCTCTCGCACCCGCCAGACCTCCGACAGCAGCTCCAGGTCCTCCAGGTTCTCGGCGCGGGTCGGCACGTCGTGGAGCATGCTCAGCCCCAGGCAGCGCCGGTAGCCACCGAGACGGTAGTAGAGGAAGTCCGCGGGGACGCCGAGGTTGCGGCCCATGAACTCCGCGCGGAAGACGTCGAGGGGCAGTGCGTCGAGCACGTGGTCGGTCCGGGGCAGGTGCTCGCCATCCCAGTAGTCGGTGGCGAAGGCCAGCGCCGGGAGGTTGTAGCAGCCGGACGCGTGCACGTCCACGAGGCCATCGGGCCTGCGCGAGGTGACCACGGTGTACAGGCGCTTCATCAGCCGGCGGCACGCAAACACCGGGTACGTGGAGCCGACGGTCCCGTCGCGCCGGGTGAAGCCGCAGCCGTGCAGCGCATTGCGGCAGGGGGACATGGACGCCGTGCCGTCCAGGTAGACCCCTTCGGTATGGTACCGGTCCATGCACTCAGCGGTCATGGCCACCGCCCAGTCCTGCCAGGGACCCCGCCGGCAGGCGCGGTAGGTCATCTGGTTCTCGAGGCCCGGCAGGCGGTCGATGAACCACTCACGCCGCGGCTCGACGAGCATGTCGTGCGCGAAGTGCGCGAACTCCGGCGCGTGGGTCGAGAAGAGGAAGCCGATGGCGTAGGGATCGACCTGCAGCCCGTGCCGGTGCATGGCCTCAACCAGCTCCGGGAAGCGCTCCTCATGCCCGACCGGCAGCGCGTGGCTGAAGGCGTCCCACCAGCGCCAGATCACCAGCCCCCGCGCGCCCAGGTCCGCGAAGTGCTCCAGCGCCGGCTTCCCGTCGATCTCCTGGTCGATCCACTCGTACTCGTGCGCGTAGGGCTGCTGGCGCTGGATGCGCATGTCCCACATGGTGCGTGTTATCGGCCGCACGGGCGTGGCGAGAAGCCCGAAGCTGTAGTCGAGCGTCTCGCCCGCCGCCAGCGTCAGCGGCCGGCCGATGATGTTCAGCCGCAGCAGCGTCTCCTCCTCGCCGGGGATCATCTCGATGGCCCGCTCATGGTTCTCCACGAGCCAGTTCCGGTCACACTCGGCCGTCCAGCACAGCGCCCGGTCCTCGTCACAGAGCACCACCACCGGCCGGAAGGGCATCGCCACCGGCTCCTCCAGCGAGCCATGCAGCCGCCCCGGCCAGGCGTGCTTGAAGATGGCGTGCTCGGGCCGCAGCGGGATCTCCAGCGTCATCGACTGCAGCTCAACCGCCTCGTTGGCCTCCAGCCTCCAGTCCACGCGCGCGAAGCCGTCGTACTCGACCGTCCAGTCCTCGCGGAGGCGCAGCGCGCCCCCGTTGGCCTCCCGGCTGAGCACCACGCGGTCTTCGGCGGCGTCCTCAATGCGCGGAGGGCCGCAGGGAAAGACCACCTGGCCCTCGGCCGCCTCGACCAGCAGTGCCATGGGCCGCGCCAGCACCTGCTCGCCGCCGTTCTCGATTCCGCTGATGAACGGGTGCGCGCCGAAGACCACGCGCCGGTTCCACGGCAGCACCTCGACCCCGTCCTCTACCTGCTCCACGCCCAGCGGCTCGAAGGGCGGTGGCACCTCCCGGCTGATGCCGATGTCCGCGCCCAGCCAGTACGGTGGCTCCACGCACGGGACCGTCTGTGTGAGGCTCGCCAGCGCCGTCCCCCCGGCATCGGTCACCGCACAGCGGACGGCGTAGTCGCCGGCCTCGACGCCCTCATAGGGCAGCACGAGGTCCACCCACCACCGGTCCGAGTCCGGTCGTGTCTGGCGGGCCGCCGGGAGCGTCTCAGAGGCCACCACGTGATCCGCCGCGTCGGTGACGGTGATCTCGAGTCCGGTCGCGGCGTCAGGGAAGTCCTCGCAGAAGATGCGCGCCACGAAGCCCTCGGCGGCATAGCTGTATCCCGCGTCCGCCGACAGCAGGGGCTCGTCGGCGGGCGGCAGGCCGGCGTGCTCGGCGATCTCGCTCGAGGACAGCGCGCGCCCGTAGAGTCGCACCTCGTCGATCTCGCCCGGAAAGACGCCGGCGAACCAGCCGCCGATGCGAAAGCTCTCGCCGCTGGTGGGAGTGATCGGCAGGGCCATCGGGGCCCGTTCGTAGAGGCGGCCGTCGAGGTAGAGGTAGGCGTGCGAGGGGGACTCGGCCACCGCCGCCACGTGGTGCCACCGGCCATCCAGGAAGGCGGCGTCGCCGGTGAGCTGAGTGTACTCGCTGTCGTTTGCCCACTCGAAGCGCAGCTCGTTGTAGGTGTCGATGCGCAGGTTGTAGTTGCGGTGGATGGCAAGGCCGGAACAGTCGCCGAAGAAGAGCCAGTTGCCGTTCTCGTGCTCGCCGGCCTGCTTGTCGCCGAGCTCGCCGCGCACCCACACCTCGATGCTCAGATCGCCGGCCAGCCGCAGGCCCTTCGGACTCCCGAGGTCCACGTAGTCGTCCACGCCGTCGAGCCGCAGCGCCCGCCCGCGTGGCGAGGCCACGCGCGTGGCGCCGACGACCGTGCCGTGGAAGCCGTTGCCGCTGAGGTCGCGGACCACCTCACCGTCGCCCTCGTCGAAGGTGTAGAGGGCGACGAGGTCGTCCTCGGCATGCACTCCCGGGACGCTCGCCACGAGGGCGGTCAGAATCGCAGGCGCCAGTACACGAAGAAGGTCCTGCCTCATAGTCATCGCTCCCGGGGACTGGGCGGCTGGGTTCAGCTTTCCGTCACGGCGTGCTCTCGCAGCCCGCGCTTGAGAACCTTTCCGGTTGCCGACCGCGGCAGCTCATCCGCCAAGTGCACCTGCCGGGGGACCTTGTAGCGCGCCAGGTGCTCGCTACAGTGCTCGATGACGTCTCCGGTCGCCACGGCCTGGCCGTCGTGCAGCTCCATCCAGGCGGTGACGATCTCGCCGCGCAGCTCCGAGCGTCTGCCCACGACGGCGCAGTCGCGCACCTGCGGCAGGCGGCGGATGACATCCTCCACCTCCCGCGGGTACACGTTCAGCCCGCTGACGATGATCATGTCGGTCTTCCGGTCCACGATGGTGATGTAGCCGTCATCGTCGAGCGTGCCCAGGTCGCCGGTATAGAGCCACCCCTCGCGGATCGCCCTCGCCGTCTTCCCCAGGTCCCGCCAGTAGCCGGTCATCACATTCTCGCCGCGGACGCAGATCTCGCCGATCTCGCCGACAGGCAGCGTCTCGTCCTCGTCTCGCACCTCCACCTCCACGCCCGGCAGCGGCGGCCCCACCGTGCCGACCTTGCGCGTCCGTTCCGAGCGGTTCACGCTCACCACCGGCGATGCGTCCGTGGGCCCGTAGCCCTCCAGCAGAGTGCTACCGTAGCGCTGCTCGAAGGCCGGCGTGAGCTCCCGGGGGAGGGCCGCGCCGCCGGAGATGCACAGCCGCAGGCTCCGCACGTCGAACTCCCGGCCAGTTCGCAAGCCCGTCAGCACAGCGAACATCGAGGGCACACCCGGGAAGATGGTGGCACGCGACCGCTCCACCGCCTCCAGCACCGGCAGGGCCTCGAAGCGCGGCACGAGGACGCTGGTGGCCCCCATCAGCATCGGGATGATCATGCACACGGTGGCGCCGAAGGAGTGGAAGAGCGGCAGCACCGAGAGGAAGACGTCGTCCTCGGACATCCGCACGGCCTCCACCGAGGCCCGGGCGTCGAAGAGCAGATTCCGGTGCGTGAGCTCCGCGCCCTTGGGCCGGCCGGTGGTGCCGGAGGTGTACATCAGCGCCGCGACCTCGTCCCCACCGCGCGGCTCGGGAAGCTCGGCCGGGCCGCCGGCCAGCAGGGCGCGGAAGTCCAGCGCACCCTCGGGGATGTCGTCCCCGCTGACGATGAGCTGCTCGACGCAGCCGGCCCCGGCCGCGGCGGCCTGCGCCAGCGGCGCAGTCTGCCCCACGGCCACCACGGCCCTCGCGCCGGCGTCAGCCACGATGTGGGCCGCCTCCTCCGGTGCCAGCACCGGGTTCAGCGGCACCGCCATGGCCCCCGCCCGCACGCAGGCCAGGTAGGCGATGACGAACTGCGGGCAGTTGGGCAGCACCAGGGCCACCCGGTCGCCCGGCTCGATGCCCAGCTTCAGCAGCCCGCGGGCCACCGCGTCCACAGCACCAGACACCTCCCCCCAACTCATCTGCACCTCAC
>JAYENL010000275.1:0-4720 GCA_034722055.1 Armatimonadota bacterium | reverse complement strand
AGGCCAGCCCTCCGTACGACACTGACCCGCAGCGCCGCAACTGCGCGGGCCCATCCGTACGTAGCGTGGAGGCAGCTACCCAGCACTGCATAGCCATTCTTGGTGGGTTCCGGGCGCCGCGCTGCGACCGACAATCTGAGGACGCACCGCCGTGCCGCCGCCCCCCTTGCACCCCGCGGCAATTTCGCGTATTGTATGACCACACCACCGCGCCGGCGCGATGCAGGCGCTCAGACGCCTGCACAGACGGCGCGATTTTGACATGCCCGTGCGCAACCAGGTCTGCCGCACAAGCCACCCAAGCAGAGGAGCAGTGCCATGGAACTTGCGGAGCGAATGAGCAGGCTGGGCACCGAGACCGCATTCGAGGTGCTGGCCCGGGCGGGCGAGCTCGAGGCCCAGGGCCGGGACATCATCCACCTCGAGATCGGCCAGCCGGACTTCGATACCCCCGACTACATCAAGGACGCCGCCTACCGGGCGCTGCAGGACGGCTACACCGGCTACGGGCCGTCCGCGGGGCTGCCGGAGGCGCGCGAGCGCTACGCCCGGTATCTCGCCGACACCCGGGGGATCGAGTGCGACGCGTCCGAGATCGTCATCACGCCGGGCGCCAAGCCCATCCTGTTCTTCGCCATCCTGGCGCTGGTGGATGAGGGCGACGAGGTCATCTGCCCCAACCCCGGCTTCCCCATTTACGAGTCCGTCACGGAGTTCGTGGGCGCCACCGCGGTGGCCGCTCCGCTGCGCGAGGAGCGCGAGTTCCGCCTCGATCCCGAGGAGCTGGCCTCGCTGGTGACGCCGAAGACGAAAATGATCATCCTCAACTCCCCGCACAATCCCACCGGCTCCATGCTCACCATGGAGGACCTGGAGGAGATCGCCGAGGTGGCGCTCGGGAACGAGATCTGGGTGCTGTCGGATGAGCCCTACTCCACGATGGTCTACGACGGCGAGTTCCACTCCATCGCCGAGGTCGATGGCATGAAGGACTGGACGATCCTGCTGGAGGGCTTCTCCAAGACCTACGCCATGACCGGCTGGCGCCTGGGCTACGCCGCCATGCGGCCGGAGCTGGCCGAGCAGATCGCCAAGCTGCAGACCAACTCCAACTCCTGCACCGCCAGCTTCGTCCAGATCGCCGGCATCGCCGCCTACGACGGGCCTCAGGAGGAGTCCGAGGCCATGATGGCGGCCTTCGAGGAGCGCCGTGACGTGATGGTGGAGGGCCTCAACCAACTGCCGGGCGTCTCCTGCTTGAGCCCCGCGGGTGCGTTCTACGTCTTCCCGAACGTCACCGAGACCGGCATCGACAGCAAGGAGCTGGCCAGCCGCTGCCTGGAGGAGGCCGGCGTGGCGGTGCTGTCGGGGACGGCCTTCGGCCGCTACGGTGACGGCTACCTCCGGCTGTCGTCGGCGAACTCCATCGAGAACATCGAGGCCGCCCTGGAGCGCATCGGCGACCTGCTGGAGGGCTGAGTCCCAGCAGCCGCTCCTTTCACGATAGGGGACGCACCGCGTTGATCACCGTCCTGTGCGCCAATGCCGGCGTGGATAAGACCTACGAGGTGCCCAACTTCGCTGCGGGCGGGTACTACCACCCGTCCGCGGCTAGTACCGTCGCCGGTGGCAAGGGCATCAACGTGGCGCGGGTGCTGAAGGTGCTGGGGCAGTCGCACCTGGTGATGGGCTTCGCCGGTGGTGGCAACGGGCGGTTCATCAACCGCTATCTAATCGACGAGGGCTTCAACACCGACTTCGTGCAGGTGGCCGAGGAGTCCCGGGTCACCATCAACATCATCGATCAGGCGCAGGGCACTCAGACGCGAGTGGATGAGCTGGGCCCGCTGGTGACGCCCAGCGAGGTGCGGCGGCTGCACTCCACCTGGCGGCGGCACATCCAGCGGGCCTCGCTGGCGGTCATTGCAGGAAGCGCGCCGCGAGGCGTGAATCTAGAAGTGTACGCGGAGCTGGTCGAGGCGGCGCACCAGCGTGAGGTCCCGGTGATCGTGGATGCGCGCGATGAACTGCTGGCCAGGGCGGTGCCGGCACGGCCGACGGTGATGGCGCCGAATCTCGGCGAGCTGCAGCGGCTGGTGGAGCGGCAGCTCTCGGTGCCCGATGGGGTGCTGGAGGCTGCCACCGAGCTGGTCGATGAGGGCATCCGCGTGGTGCTGGTGACGCTGGGAGCGCGCGGGGCCATCGCCGTCACCCGCAGCGGGGGCGTGTGGTCGGCGCGGCCGCCGGAGATCGAGCGCCTCAGCTCTGTGGGCAGCGGGGACGCGCTGGTGGCCGGCTTCGCGGCCGCCTCCGTGCAGCGGAAGCCCTTCGGCGAGCGCCTGCGTCTGGGCGTCGCCTGCGGAGCGGCCAACGCGGAGACCTTCGGGGCCTGCAACGTGACGGTCGAGCGCATCAGGGAGCTCTTGCCGGAGGTGGAGATCGAGCGCCTCGACGCCGCCGAGGGGGAGGACGACGCAAAGCAGTAGAACGCGACGGCAGGTGGTGTGCACCATGTTCGGGAGCTTTGGCTACGGAGAACTGGCGCTCATCCTGGTGATTGTGCTGGTGCTCTTCGGAGGGAAGAAGATCCCGGAGATCATGCGGGGCATCGGCGAGGGGCTGCGGGAGTTCCGCAAGGCCTCCAGCGAGGCGCAGAGCGAGATCAAGCGCCTGGCGGAGGAGCCCCTCGAGGAGGAGCAGGCCGACGTCATCGACGCCGAGGTCGAGGAGGACACCGGCGAGGAGACATCGGCCGGCGCGAAGGAGTCCACGTAGGTGAGCGTGTCCATGATCCGGATGATGGCGTGCGGGGTGCCGGCCGCCTGCTGCTGTACGCGGGCGCTCGGCTGCCTGTACGCCCCCGGCGGCGGATAGCGGACCGCGCCGGGCAACCGGAGGTGGCCGAGCGCAGCGGAGATCTCCGCTGCGTTTCGCTGTACCCGACATCAACGCCTGGAGGCGACACTGATGCTGAGGATATACAACACCCAGACGCGCCGCAAAGAGCAATTCGAGCCGCTTCAGGAGGGCCTGGTCACGCTCTACTCCTGCGGGCCGACCGTCTACGACTTCCCGCACATCGGCAACCTGCGCACCTTCCTGATCTCGGACCTGCTGGTGCGCACGCTTAAGCGGGCCGGCTACGACGTGCACAACGTGATGAACATCACGGACGTGGACGACAAGACCATCGCCGGCGCCGACCGGGAGGGCGTGAGCCTCAGCGAGTACACGCAGCAGTACACCGACTACTTCTTCGAGGACCTTGCCACGCTGCGCATCGAGCCGGCGTGGAAGTACCCCCGCGCCACCGAGCACATCCAGCAGATGCTGGACGTGGTGAGCACGCTGGTGGAGAAGGGCCACGCCTACGAGCATGAGGGAAGCGTCTACTTCGACATCTCCAGCTACCACCGCTACGGCAAGCTCTCCGGCGTGGTGCCCGACGAGAGCGCCAGCCGGCAGTTCGGGCGGCTCGACAGCGATGAGTACGAGCGCGAGGACGTGCGGGACTTCGTGCTCTGGAAGGCCGCCAGGGAGGGCGAGCCGAGTTGGGACAGCCCCTGGGGGCCGGGGCGGCCGGGCTGGCACATCGAGTGCACCGCCATGTCCATCGAGTACCTGGGCGAGACCCTCGACATCCACCTGGGCGGGGTGGACCTGATCTTCCCGCATCATGAGAACGAGATCGCCCAGTCCGAGTCCGCCACCGGCCAGCAGTTTGCGCGCTACTGGATCCACCCCGAGCACCTCATCGTCGAGGGCGAGAAGATGTCCAAGTCCAAGGGCAACTTCTTCACCCTCCGCGACCTGCTCGAGCAGGGCTACGACCCGGTGGCGATCCGCCACCTGCTGATGTCGGCGCACTACCGCCGGCAGCTCAACTTCACCCTCCAAGGTCTGGAGCAGAGCCAGCAGGCGCTGCGCGGGCTGTGGGACTTCGCCGACCGCCTGGAGGAGGTCCCGCCGGGCACCGACGGCGAGGACCTCTCCGACCAGGTGGAGGCGGCGCGGGAGAAGTTCGACGCCGCGCTGTACGATGACCTCAACGTCCCGGGCGCCATGGCGGCGGTCTTCGAGCTGGTGCGGAGGGTCAACCCCGTGCTCGCCGACGCCAATGTGAGTCGGGTCGGCGCTGAGAAGACGCTGGAGTTCCTGCGTGACGCCGACACGGTGCTGGGGATCATCGAGCACGAGAGGGGCAGCGTGGATGAGGAGATCGAGGCGCTGATGGCTGAGCGCGAGCGGGCCCGCGAGGATGGCGACTACGACCGCGCCGACGAGATCCGCGACCGGCTCCTGGAGCAGGGCATCGTCATCGAGGACACGCCCAGCGGCCCGAGGTGGCGCCGGGCGGAGTAGCGCGCTGCGGCTCGTCCCGCGGCGCGCCCCGCATATGTGCCTCCCAGTGATTGGCACGGCAAAGGTTAAGTTTTGATGGCAGAGGGGGATAGCGGCAGGGAATGGAGGAATAATTAACAGAAGGAATTCTATGTGGGCATGTCATGCTTCGGACGAGATAGCCGCTACAAAGGAGGCCCATCGATGTTTGCACGCAAAGGTTTCACGCTCATCGAGCTGCTGGTGGTGATAGCGATAATCTGACTGCTGAAAAAGTGGGGTTGACCGCGGCAGGATTAGAGGTTTTCGAAGCGGAGGTGCAGAACAGGTATGTAGAGAGTTAGGGTATGTTGTTGGACAAAGGTGATTCACGATGCAG
>JAYENL010000274.1:0-4761 GCA_034722055.1 Armatimonadota bacterium | reverse complement strand
CGACCTGGGCCTGCCACAACTGCGCGTCAGGGACGCAGCCTCAATCTGATCGAACCGCCGTGTACGGACCCGTACGCACGGTGGTGTGACAGGGACAGCCCGTGAGGGCCTACCTATGTCAATCGTCGCGGTCTCCCCTCTCCCGCCTGGGGCGGAGCCGCCAGGGAGAGGGGAGTGGAGTTTGCAGCGCAAACTCCGAGGGGTGAGGCGAGCCGTCGTCACCGCACCTCCCACGCCACCTCCTGCCCCCGGACCAGGGCCGTTCCCTCCCCGTCGAAGTGCGACAGGATCAGCGTATGCTTGTCGGGCTCGAAGGCGGCTGCCGGGCAATCGAAGCTCTCGGCGTAGCGCGCCACGTCGGAGACACGCAGCTCGTCCACGAACAGGCCCGCGCCCCCGGCGGGTATCGACAGCTCCGGGCCCGCCCAGCCCTCCTCGGGAGCGATGTGGCGGTTGTAGCTGGTCTCCACGCGCACGCCGTCGAGGTAAAGCGCCACTTCGGTCTTGCCCGGATCGCGCTCGGAGGGGCGCCACGTGGCCGCGAGATGCGCCCAGCGGCCGGCCGGCGGCACCAGCCCGGTCTGATGCCCCGGGCCCATGTAGAGATACGTGCCGATCTGGATGCGTCGATACAGGTGCAGGTCGCCGCAGCGCACGAGGGATCGGTTGTGCAGATCCGTGGGCCGGCGGAGGTCCCGCACCCACATCTCGATGGTCCCTTCAGTCTCGTTGAGCAGGGGCGTGCCATCCGGCGACGCCATCGTGATACCGATCTCCTCCGGGATGCCCAGCGCCTGCCCGCCCCCGGGCAGCGGCGACTGTGCGTGCACAGGCGCCTCGGCGGAGAGTCGATCCATCTCCGGGTGCGGCTGCACGCGCGCGGGCACAAACAGCTCCTCGGCCGATGACGCCACGCCCGGGGGCACGCCCTCGAAGGTCAGGAAGGTGGCCATGGGAGCCAGGTAGGTCAGCGACCAGGCCTCATCCTGCTGCGGTGTGCCGGCGTCCAGCTCGATGCGCTCGGGATCGTGCCGGCACTCCGAGCCCACCTCCCAGGTGCGCTCCGCCACCACCTCGCCAGCGGCGTTGCGGACGGTGACCGCGATGTCGCTGCGCAGGGCGAGGGCCTTCACCTCGATGGCGAACTCGCCGGTGCCGGCCGGCACGCGGAAGTAGTGCGTGGCGGCGAAGCTCCAGCAGTTGCGCGTGTCCAGCAGCACATGCGGCGCGTTGGTATCGATGACCTTCAGGTGCAGCGGCACGTACGGGCTCTGGGGGACGATCGCGTAGGTGCCGGTGCGGCCGTCGGCCGGAAGCCGCAGGCGCAGCGTCTCGCGGGAGTCCTCGGGCCCAGCGAATGCCCACGGGCCCTGCTCGCGCGCTCCCAGCAGCTCCATGCGCGCGACCTGCTCCCCGTCCGGCCCGATGACCTCCAGCGCCGGCCGATCCTCCTCGGGCAGCGTCTGCGCCCAGTCCTGCCAGTTGCTGAACGGTGCCGCGCCGAGGCCGGGGACGTCGCGGTACATGGCCACCTGCAGCGTGGCGGCAAGCTCGTGGTCCTGGGGCTGGTCGAGGTAGATGGGCCCGTTGCCGATGGTGGTGGGGCCGGCCGGCTGAGGCAGCTCATCGACCTCCGCGAGAAGCTGCGCGAAGACCGGGAGCTGATTGCCCAGCGTGGCCTCGTAGGCGTGCTCAAAGGTCCAGCCCACTGCGCCGATCTCGTGCGGCTCCCCTGAGGTGGGCACGCGGCCCAGTGCCACGTCGAGCTGCCACACGGCGTAGGGCAGGAAGGAGCGGTCGCCGGTGAGCCAGTAGGCGTGCGCCAGGCCCCACAGCGTAGTGGCTCTGCAGTCCGCGAAGACGTCGCAGTCGCGGCGCCTGCTGAGCACGCGCATGTCGTTGAGGAACAGCTCGCGCACGCGCTCATCGCCGGTGAGCTGATAGTACTTGATCTTGCCCTCGTTCATGTAGACGTCATCGTAGCGGGTGAAGCCCAGCTCAGCCTGGGCGCCGTAGAGGATGTCGGCAAACTGATGGGCGCAGGAGAGGTACTCCGGGTTCCAGGTGGCCTCGTAGGCCTCCGAGAACAGCCGCAGGGCCCCGCCGGTCATGCGGTGGCGGTAGACGGTGTTGTGGTAGAGGTGGCGGCGTGCGGCGTACTGGGTGACGAACTCCTCGAAGACCTCCCACGCGCGAGGGTTACCGTTGAGGTACCAGTCCCAGAGCATGAAGCGGGTGTGGCAGTCGCACCCGAGGGTGTAGATGTTGGCGGCGTAGTGGCAGATGCCTCCGTTGCCGCCGTAGCGCCCGCCGCGGCGCTTCTCGAAGCGGAATCCGTGGCTCTCGTCGCTATCGAGGTGGCAGATGTCGAAGTCCATGATGTGGCGGGGGTTGACGCGGTGGAAATCCCAGGCGTCGCGCCGGCCCGAGCGCATGAACAGCAGCGGGTAGATGTTGGGGCCGCCGTAGAACATCTGCGCCCAGTGCCGCCAGTGGATGTAGTCGATCTCCTCGGGGTCTGTGGGGTTCGCGAGGCTGTAGTTCACGTCGCCGAAGTTGACCCACCCGTAGTTGCCCAGCCGATCCCGCAGCCAGTGCTTGCGGTGCAGGATGGCGTCGATGAGGGCCT
This sequence comes from Armatimonadota bacterium, assembly GCA_034722055.1. GTDB lineage: Bacteria > Armatimonadota > Zipacnadia > Zipacnadales > UBA5352 > JAYENL01. The sequence continues at coordinate 2,132 of JAYENL010000274.1, read as the reverse complement.
CGATCTCCGGGAGCTCGTCGCGATCCTCGGGATGCACCCGCCCGAATGCCCACGTGTCGCAGGCATACTCAGGGTCGGCGAAGGCGAGCACAGGAGTGTCAAAGGCCAGCGTCGCCTCGTAGGCGCCAGACTCCTCGTCACGCGACGCGGAGAAGCTGAATTGCAGGTTGTGGGTCTTCGCGACGCCGTAGCCCTGCGTCCAGGCGTCGAGCCCGCCGCGGTAGAAGTCGCGCCAGAAGACGCGGTCGCCGGGGTACTCGTCGCCCATCACGGCCGAGGGGGTGAGGTCGAGCACCGGTGCGTCATGCAGCGGCCAAAGGTGTGCGACAACCGCATCCTGCGTCACCTCAAGCTCCATCGGGTACTGCTCGGCGAAGTCGCGGATGCACACGAACGCGCCCGCGGCATCGGCAGTCACCGCGCCGGCCCAGCCGCCCGACTTCTCCCCTTCGACGGTATCCCTCCCGGGGCCGGTCAGCTCAAAGTGGTCTTCGGCCGACTGCACCAGCCGTGAGCGCACGCCGCCCACCACCTCCAGCTTCCGGGCGGACTCGCTGTCGAGCGAGAACGCGGCCTGCTGCGCCTGTCCGCCCACCGGCACCGCGAGTCGGATGTCGCGGATGGTGTGCTTCGTGGCGTCGAAGCCCACAACCAGGGTGTGATCGTGGCGGATGGAGGCGCTGCCTGCGAAGAACCACGTGTAGGTGATGAACTGGCAGAAGCGCTCGCCGGAGTCGCTGGTATACCAGCCCTCGCGGCGGATAACCGTCTCCATCGGCCCCCGCCGGATGAAGCTGACCTGCAGGCCATGGGCGGACGCCGGATACTCCGTGCCATCCCCGCCGACCACGGTCGGCAGGTTTGCGGCCGCAGCCTCGGCCGTCACGATAGTCTCGCCATCGACCGTGACCTCGTCGAGGATGGTCGCCCGGGTCTTGCTGACCGTGGCCTGCACCGGGCCTGTGTCGATGACGATGGCGTTGTCGGTCTCCGTGACAGTCATGCCCTCGGCCTCGAAGGCCTCTACGTGGGTCCCGTACTCGATGAAGTACTGCTCGTCGCGCTCGAGCGTCGCGCTGACCAGCATCCACCGGACGGGCCCATCCTCGCGCCACCAGGTGGCGGTGGCGCTCAGGTCGGCGGGCATGGGCGTGCCGTCAGCGGTCAGGAGCCGCGCGTTCTCCGCCGACGCCAGCGCCCCATCGGCGAAGGGCACGCCGAAGGTGACCGGGCTGCGTTGGAGCCCGAACACGTCCGGCCAGTCGGTGCGGATGGGCACGCGATCACGCTCAGGCGTGACGACCTCACGCTGGAACTCAGGAGCCCAGTGGAAGCCCGGATCGAGTGCCTCCACATTCGGCGGATACTTCGCGCGCAGCTCCTCGACGGTGGTCTCCTGGGCGACCGCGGCGGCGGCAAGCGTCATGGCGGCGACCACGATGGTGACATGGCTGAGGCGCATGATGGCCTTCTCCCATCCCCAGACTGGCTGTCACAGCGGCAGGGGTATCTTCGTCACCGACGGCGGGAGGCCTGCAGCCGCCCCACCTCTTCGTGGCGCAGGCTTCCGGCCCGCGGTCGTCTGTCGTCGGAGGGGCCGCACGAGCTGCGGCTGCGAAGCAGACGCGCGAGGTCGGCCCATCACGGTTGTTCCCGCGCCATCTCTCGCTGCGCAGGTTCCCGGCGTGCGGCCGTGGGGAGGACATCGAACGACGACGGCAGGCGGCGTGGGCACGCCGCCTCTCCGTACGGCAGCACGATCTCGTGCATCGGCCCCCCACCATCACGTGGCGCAGGCTTCCAGCCCCCGGCCGTCTGTCGTCGGAGGGGCCGCACGAGTTGCGGCTGCGAAGCAGACGCGCGAGGTCGGCCCATCACGGTCGTTCCCGCGCGATCTCTCGCTCCGCAGGTTCCCGGCGTGCGGTCGTGGGGAGGACATCGAACGACGACGGCAGGCGGCGTAGGCACGCCGCCTCTCCGTACGGCAGCACGATCTCGTGCATCGGCCCCCCACCATCACGTGTCGCAGGCTTCCACCTACATTATGCGCTTGTTGGTGTGAGGGAGTTTGTATGCGGCTTTGGCTGAGCATCGGAAAAAACATGGGCGGTGAGTGGCCTGATGGCGCCCCA
>JAYENL010000273.1:0-21775 GCA_034722055.1 Armatimonadota bacterium | reverse complement strand
CCTCGCGCCTTCGGCGCTCGTGGGGCCCCTCCAACGGCAAACGACCGCAGCTGGAAGCCTCCGCCACGGTTTGATGCAGAATCCATGCGCGGGGCCATCGCCCTGTCGTACGGAGCGGCGCCGTGCCTACGCCGCCGGTCGTTCCCGTCCCCCCGACCGCTACGATTCAAGGCGGTTCCGCGCACGAGCCCTCTCTGCCCTCCGCGCTCAGGGCGCCTCCTCAACCACCCACCCTGCCCGGTCGCTGGGGAGCGTCGCCCAGCTTGCGCCAAGCGTGCGGAGCGCCGTCGCCAGCTCCTCCGTGTGCGCCATAATGCTGCCCGCCATCTCATCCGGGTCCGCCGCCAGCCTCGCCTGCAGCATCTCCTGCAGCTCCGCGTCGCTGAGGCCGAGTACCTCCGCCGCAGCCAGCTCAGCGTCATTGAAACCCTCCGCGCGCAGGCGCTGCTGGTAGGCGGCCGCCGCCTCCGGCGTGATGATCATGTCGCGGATGCCGAGCGCGCGCACCGCCTGCAGGACCTGCCGCAGGTCCGTGGAGATCTGGATCCAGGTGTGGCCGATCTGGCGCTTGTAGTCGGTCAGCGCCGCAGCCTGGCGCATCGCCCACTCGTCCTGGCCGGCGGCCAGTGCGCCACCGAGGCGGTCCCGGCAGATCTGGGCCGCCCGCAGCAGCGAGAGCTGGTGGGCCATGGTCTCCGCCAGGTCATTCAGCGCCGCGGCGTGCTCGGCCGACAGCGCGTCCTCGACGGCCAGCTCCGGCACCCCGATGGGCTCCGGCGTGGCGATCTCCGTGAAGTCACTGCGCGGGGGATCGCCGCCGAGCTGCTGAGAGATGTTCTTGGCGGAGCTGAACCAGAAGTCGAAGAGGCCGCTGAACATCTGATCGCGGATGCCGAAGCCCACAGTCTCCACTGCCGTCCCCACCGGGTCGGTGACGATGCCGATGGCGGTCTGCGCCGTGTCGAACCAATCGAGGGCCTTCTGGGCCTTGTTGAAGGCGTCCTTGCCCTGGCCGCCGGAGGGTGTGCTGTCGTCGTCATCGTCGCCGGCATCAGGCTTGAAGTCTGGCAGCTCTCGGTGCGAGGCGCCGGACTGACCGAGCCGCTGGCTGTCCCGGTTCGCCGGCGTGCCGGCGCCGCCGGAGGGGTAGTAGGGGTAGGGCTTGGGCCTCAACGGCTGCATCTCCCCGGGGCGGTACGCGAGGCGCTCTCCGGCGATGGGCGTCCGGGTGCCGGCCTGGGGCGCCGCCCACAGCGCGCCCGACAGCGACAGACATGCGAGGCGCACGCTCGTGCCGGTCCGCCTTGACCTCGTCTGCATCGTCTCGCCCGGCTCCACCCCCTTGAGCATCAGGAAAAGCTCCGACGCCGACGCCCGTCTGGTCATGTTGAGCCACTGTCGCAGGGCTGGCATCTGCGAGTCGGCCTCGCCGACGACGGCCTCCAGGGCGTTCGTAAAGTGCGTCAGGTCGATCACATTGCTCGCCAGCGCGGAGTCGGGCGACGCCCCCTCCACGTGACTCGCGAGCTCTCGCACCTGCTGAAGGGTCTCCTCCGCCAGGTCGTAAAGCTCCCCGGCCGCGCCGGCGGGACGTCCATCCCCGGACGGCAGCCCCACCAGTGTGACGGCCTCCGGCGGCACGTCCAGGGCCAGGGCCTCGCCGTCAGGTGACACCAGGCGCAGGGCGGTCAGCGCGCAGGCATGCACGCCGTCATCGCCCGGCAGCTCCATCCGCGCATCGCCGTACTCCGCCTCGATGGCGTAGCCGTATGGGTTCGCGATCCTGGTGATTCTGCCCAGCTCGTCCGCGATGACGTCAAATGGCTCCGGATCGTAGAGCTGAACCGTCGTCCGGGAGTACCCGTGCGGGAAGTAGCGCACGAAGAAGCCGTCCGGATGGAATGACCAGCGCCCCAGCGGCACCACCGGCCCGCCCTCCTCGGCGGGCGGCTCCCCGCTGAGCACGGCCACCTCCTCCAGGGCATCGAAGTCATACACGTCGCGCGAGAGACGGTTGCGCAGCCGCGCCTCCGCCTCCAGGACCATCCGGACCTCCTCCGGCACGTCCACGAAGGCCTGGTCGAACAGCTCCTCAGGCACCATCCCCAGTGCGCCGCCGTTGAGGCGGCGGATCTCACGCTCGGTCAGCAGAACCTCAGCGACCTCCCGCAGCTCTCCCGGCATCTCCGAGATCTTGGTCTTGGCCTGGATGCCCCAGATGAGGGACTGCACCTTCCGCTGCTCGATCTCCGGGTGGGCCATGTAGCGATCCAGGACGCTCTGGATGACGCCCGCCAGGTTGCCCTTGAGTGGGGCGTAGAGATAGCCCTCTCCCTGGCCGGGACCGTAGGTGCCCGCGTGGAGACAGAACGAGCGCGCCTCCAGCTCGTACATCCCCGGCAGGGCCACGATGAAGGCGCCGTCGCCGGTAGGGGGAAGCTGCGTCATCGGTGCCGTCACCGTCGGGTCGAGGTCGTCGAGGAAGGGCACGCCGGTAACGGCATCATCAAAGCTGGTGGCTATCGCGGGCCCCTCATCAAGTATCCGCCCCAGGTCGGGAATCCTCAGCTTCAGCTTGTCCTTGACGTCGTCTGCGCCCGGCAGCTTGTCCTTGATGTCGTCGAAGAGCCCTGCCTCCGCGGCAGTGCACATCATGGTGAGCACGGCGACGATGAGCACACCGATGGTGAGAGACCGCGTCATGTCCGCCACCTCCTGAGTACGTTACCCCGAATCCATCACGCGCTTCGACTGTGTTTTGAGCTCCCCCGCCGTACACTGCAAGGCTCCCGGCGCTCTGTGCTGAGGCTTCCCGGTCGCCTTAGCCGCTTGCCCCGTCGTGTCCGGGAGTGTCGCTGGCTTCTTCGCCTCCGGTGCCGTGTTTGTTACCGGCACCGTGCACCAGCTTCCGCATCCGCGCGAGAGTCTCCTCGGCGCGGTCCGGGTCGCGAATGGACATCCGCTCATCCAGCGCCACCTCCTCGCCGTCCACGAGGCGGAAAACGGGAAGCTGGTAGGGCACGTTCTCGCCGATGGTCACGTCGCGGGTGATCTCCCGCAGCTCGATGGCCTCGATCTGGTCGAAGGGGATCTCCCGCTCGTCCACCACGCCCCGCCGGCGCCCGTAGATGCGCACCACCTCGGGCTCGGGATCGATGGTAATCTCCCACCGCCCGCGCATCGGCGAGCGCATGAACAGCAGCAGCCCCACGCCGGCCGCCAGGCTCACCCCCGACACGATCAGCTTCCAGGCGCCGCCGGCGAAAAACCACAGCAGGGCGCCCAGGCCAATGAGCAGCAGCAGCGTAGCGAAGCAGCCCATGGTGCAGCTCGCGCCGCGGTCCGCCGCCTCCCAGGTGACCGCATTCTCCGACGCCTCGTCAGCCACGCGGCATCACCACGCAATGCGCACCGACAGGTCGCCGCCTTCGGCGGCCAGCTCCAGTCCGTCCCCCCAGTGCACGAACAGCCGGCCGTCCTGGATCCACGTCTCGGCCTGCGTCTCCGCGCCGCCGAGGTGGACCGAGACTTCCGGCTCGCCCTCCACGCCCTCGGGCAGCCCCAGACGCAGCGTCCGCAGGGCCAGCTTGCCCCATGCCAGGGAGATGGTGTCCCGCTGCGAGCGCTCTTCACGCTGCTGGGCGAAGCTCCCCCAGCCCTCGCCGGTGATGAAGAAGCTGCGGAAGTCACCGGGCCTCACCCGCGGATCGAAGGCCAGCAGGCCCTTCGGCCCGTGCCAGGCCCGCCCGCCGGCGGCCTCCAGCATCCACCACGAGCTCATCGGCCGCGCGTAGTGGTCGCCGCACTCGATCTCGTTCCAGGGGCTTCGCCAGCGCCCATCGTGGCGCTCGTAGGCGGCCCTGATGATGTGCATGGCCTCCTTCGTGAGGCCCTCGAAGAGCATGTGGCTGGCGACCTGGAACTCGATGCCCGTCCAGACCTCATCGCAGTAGAGCATCGGCACCTCCTGGCGCCCCCCGTGCGGCCAGGTGGTGGTCAGCAGGCCCTTGTCCCAGTCCGAGACGAAGACGCGCGGCTGCTGGTGGTAATCGACGAAGTCGTGCTGGAAGTTGTAGCGGTAGACCGACTGAAGCGCCGCCCGCACCCTCTGCGGGTCCAGCAGATAGCCCAGGTCCAGGCTGTGCGCCCACCACTGTCCGAAGAGCTGGTCGGACAGGCAGCCCCGCCCGTACTGCCGGCGGTCGGCGCCCTCGATGCTCTCGTCAAGGTGCTGCTCGTAGTACTCCCCGTTGAACAGCTCCTCATCGATCCTGCCGCCGCCGCTTTCGAAGCGCCGGCGGCACTGCTCGGCCAGCTCCGTCTCGCCGCGCCAGGTTGCCATCTCCTCGACGGCCAGCAGCGCCGCCAGGTACAGCAGCGAGCAGTAGGTGTTGTGCCCGTAGAAGTAGAGGTCGTAGGTGTTCCACTGCGGGCCGTCGAGGACCCCGTCGGCGTCATCGTCCCACCGCTCGAAGCCGTACTCCACCGCCCGCACCACCTCCGGCCACATCTCGTCGAGGAACTCGTCCGAGCCCGACTGCTGCCATTCCCGGCAGACCTTGAGGATGGTCCCCCAGTGCCCGTCGCAGGCGATGTTGGTCCGCCCGCTGTCGTCATCCGCCTGCCAGCGGGGAAGGTAGAGCGGCAGCACGGTGCGGAAGATGACGCCCCCCTCGTCGGTGAGCTGCACCTTCAGGTCCGTCCGGCGCATGGTGCGCTCCAGGTCGGGGAAGAGCCGCGAGAGCGTCATCTCGTAGTTCCACACGTGGGTGCAGTTGAGAGGGCAGCATCCCTCGGCGAGGCCCCAGATGCCGTGGACGGCGCCGCGGGCGCCCTCGAAGCCGTGGAAGTTGCCATCCTCGTTCCACAGGCAGGTCTGGGTCCGCAGCGTGGCCGCCTGCGAGGAGACGCGGTCGATGAACCAGTAGGGCAGCGTGGTGTTATACAGCGTGTCGCGGTACAGGCGCGTCCGCTCCGCCAGCCGATCCTGGTGCTCCTGGACGTAGTCCACCACGTCCATGGCGCAGTCGAACCAGTTGGCGTACATGTTCCCCAGCCAGAACCGGCTCTTGGTGTCGGTGATACCGAAGCCCGACTGGTTCCAGTTCACGTGATGGTTGGGGAAGTGCCAGGCGATGACGAAGACCTGGCGGCCGGTCTCGCCCGGTGCGAGGAACATGTGCGCCGCCACGGCGGCGTTGAAGGTGCTCCCGTCGCGGCTCTCGCCGGCAGGTGCGGCCGGCAGCAGGCGCCCATTGTTCACGAAGGCCTCCCACAGCGCGCGGGGATCGTTCCACCGCTCGGTGACCGAGCAGCCCTCTGAGAGCGCGGCCAGCGCCATCGAGCCCTGGCCGGGATGATCGGCGGGCAGGCGCGCGTTGGTCATCTCGACCGCCGTTCGTCCCTCCCGGACCAGCGCCTCGTTGACGTTGCCGCCGTAGCAGGGACACCGCGTGCCGGCGATCCCGCTGCCGGCGTCGTAGCCCACCGCGTTCTGCAGTGACCCCAGCAGAGCGACCTCCATCCGCGCGTCGGACGTGTTCTCCACCTCAAATACGAAGACAGCGCAGGGCAGCCCAGAGTCCTTTGAGTTCAGCGGGATCAGCGGCGTGAAGGCCTCCAGGCGCACCTCAACGAGGAGGTCGTCATCCACGTAACGCAACCGTGCGATGGGATACTCGCCCACGTACTCGATGTCGCTGACGCAGGGCAGCATGCCGGCCAGCCGCCTGGCCTCGTCAGGGATGACGTGGTCGCTGGTGCTCTCGGCCGGCTCGAAGTCATCGTCGTAGAAGCAGTCCGTCTGCAGCAGTCGGGACACGGGCGCCTCCCCAGCGCCTGCCGCCTGTGCCCGCACCGCGAAGAAGGTCCCCGGCAGGAAGGCGGTGTGGTTGACCTGGTTCAAGACCTGCCACTGGCGCAGCGTCCCGTCGCCGGCCAGAGCGACGCTGCCGGCGCCGAGACCGCCCATGGGCATGGCGACAGCGCGGAGGGACGAGCCGCTGTAGACGATGCGCTCCACGGGGTCCATGACATGTGAGGCCCACTCCTCGAACTCCTCGTCCGAGCAGCGGTGCGCGTCGCGATCAGGCATGGTCTCTCTCCTCCCATGCGAGGTCGGCTGGCGGCATACGGATCCGGGCCGGAAGCCACGCCGACAGTTCCCCGCTCGGGCAGCGATTCCCTTCCGCGAGCCCATGGCGGACACGAGCCCGACGTGGAGAGGACTGAAGCGCTCGCCCGGGCGCGGCCGCCTGGGACAGGCCGCCAGGCCTGCTGTCGTCGCCGTGCCGTACGGAGGTCGGGCGTGCCCACGCCCGACGCGGGCCGAGAGGCCCGCATTCGTCGGCCCCTTCACGGGCCCGGTCGAATGACAGTGGCGCTGCGCGCCACAAGCCGGCGAGGGCGCCGGCTTCCCAGGGTGAAGAGGGCCGGTGGGCACCGGCTTCCCAGGATGGGACACCTCCCATTCTGTGGTCGCGGCAAGACGCGCCCGCGCTCTTTGCGAGGGGTCCGGCCGCGGGAAGAGGCGCAGAAGCGCCTGCGGGCGGGGCTGTCGCTGTGGGAACAGGCGCGGAAGCGCCTCCGGGCGATGTTCGGCTGGAAGCCAGCCTCACGCGTATCTCTGGGGCCGCCGCAACCCACTTCAGTACTGGGGCGCGGGCGCCCGCGCGTTCGGCCGACACTACCAGTTTGCAGCCGCGGAATGATCGATGATCTTTACGGACGGCCTGGCGTGTGCTATACTCTGATGGGGTACGCGCAGATCACACTACTACGTCGCAGCAGTGGGCCCCGGCCCCACGGCGGGGAGTTTGGTGGTGCCGTTGCAGGGCCCAGCGCGGATGGAGTGGAGCACCATGTGGCAGGACCTCGCTGACCTCGCCCGCGATGAGGACGGCCTTTCCAGCGTTGAGTACGCCCTGCTTATCACCCTCGTCGCTATCGGCGCCTTCATCGCCTGGCGGACCCTCGGAACCACTGTCCAGGGCACGGCGCAGCAGGCAGCGAACCAGCTCCGAGGGGCCGGCTGAGCGGGGCGGAGGCCGTTCGGCCCTCGGGGGGACGATCCAGGTTCGCACAGCGCCTCAGGAGGCTATCTCAGTCTGCGTGCCCGAAGATGAGTCGCAGCTCCCGCGCTGCCGACTCCGCGGAGTCGGCGGCATGTACGGAGTTGCGCGGCAGGTCCAGGCCCAGGTCCCCGCGGACGCTTCCCGGTGGTGCCTCCGCAGGGTCGGTGGGCCCCACCAGCATCCGCGCCCGCCCTATGGCATCCTCCCGCGCCATATGCACGAAGCAGGACGGGCCTGAGGTCATGTAGGCGATCAGACGCGCGAAGTGCGGCTTGCTCTCATGCTCGGCATAGAAGCGCCGGGCCTCCGCCTCGGAGAGGCGGTGGAAGCGCATGTGCACGATCTCGAAGCCGGCACGCTCGAAGCGCGAGAGCACCTCGCCCGCCAATGCCCGCTGTACCGCGTCCGGCTTGATGATGATCAGGGTCTGCTCCACGGTGTTCCCTCCACGCCCGCCATGCCGTCAGCCCCCGAACAGAAGCTTCGCGAAGGCCAGGTCGTCTGCGATAAGCCGGTCCACGGACTCCTTGTCGCTGTACTCAGCGGTCAGGCAGACCGGGCCCTCCCAGCCGCGCTCCTGCAGGACCCCAACGACCTTGGGCCACGAGGCAATGCCCTGCCTGCCGCTGGTCCAGTACATCCGCCACTGCGCAACTGCCGCCTCGGGGCCGTTCTCGCGCATCCACATGGGGTTCTTGAGGTTAACCATGCGCAGGTGCGACCAGAAGATGTCGATGGCCTGCTCCGGGATCTCGCCGGCCAGGGCGTTGTGGGCCGGATCCCAGACCGCGCAGAAGTGATCTGGCGAGAAGTCGGCGATGATGTTCATCACGCCCACCGCGCTCCCCACCTGGTTACTGCAGTGATTCTGAATGCCCACAGCCACGCCATAGCGGTCCAGCACCGGCACAAGCTCCTCGAACTGGCGCCTGTAACGCTGCTCGGAGGCCAGGTAGCCGTCCTCGCCGATGGGCAGGCAGATGCGGATGATGGGCACGCCGGCCTCGGCGCAGGCAGCGATGGTGGTCTCGTCGGTGGGCCCTGCCACGCTCTCGATGGCCACTCCGTGGTCGGCGAAGATGCGCGCTGCCTTCGGCAGTCCATCGCTCACGCCCTCCGGCTCCACCTGAAAGCCGGGGCGGACCGGGAACTCCACGCCGGTGAAGCCAAGCTCCGCGATGTGGCGGGCCAGATCCTGAAGGGGCATCTCCTTCCACGGCTTGCTGAAAACGGAATATCTGATCCCCTGGCTCATCTCCACTGCTCCTTCTGTACACCCTGTGATAGCGTGATCTCGCGCGCCGTGCTGCGGTGTCTCTTCGCCCCCGGCGGGGATAATCCTCGCCTGCGTCCTGACTTCGGGCTGGCAGCACCGATACGCGGAGCGGGGCGCCCAAATGGGCGCCCCGCCTCGCACTCGCTGCACACGCACGGATTCCTACTCGCGCATCATCACACTGGTCGCCTGGAGGGATATGTACCCGTTTTCGTCGGCATTGAGGACCGGGCCCATCAGTCCCGGAACCAGAAGCTGGTGATTGTAGGTGAGCTGGATCTGTATCTGGTCACCGTTCTCGGCGTTGTTCTCGCCGGCCACCTCGCTGAGCGTCTGCCAGGAGCCCCACGTCTGGGCGTCCTCGTCCCAGGCGCGGAACTGATAGCTGGTGGTCAGGCGATCCTGCACAATGGTCGTGCAGGAGCTGTGGACACCGGACGTGATGTGGGTCGGTGTCGAGCCCACCGCGCCCAGGCGCGCACCCTCGCGCGCCGCCTGTCCCAGCTCCGCCCGGTTCTTGACCAGGAAGCCGAACTCAATGATTGAGAACAGCAGGAACATCAGCAGTGGCGCCACCAGCGCCATCTCTACCGTCGCTGCTCCCCGACGGAGGCCGCGGCGCACTCGCTTGTTCCGGCTACCCCTCGCAGTCATTCTTGCCCCGCCCTCTCCTTTAGCTCAAGATCCAGCGTCGAAAGTATAGCATAACGCCCGGGTGCAATGCAAGGCCTTGACCCAATTTGTTCTCGATTATACCCGCCGAAAACGCCTCTTACTCCTCGATTATTGAAGCGAATGTCAATTCCGACGGCTCCTGGCCCCTGGCAGGGGCCGGCAGTTGGGCCACGTTCCCTCGCGCGCCTGTGCTCCATAGAGCTTAGCTTGAGCATGTTACGAGCGTGCAACAATCCCCGGGCGTGAGAGGATGCGCAGCTATAGGCGGACGGCTACGGCTCGATGCCCAGGAAGCCCTCGTGGAAGAAGACCGGCTCGTAGCCGTGCTCCGTGACCCACCGGATGGCCTCATCGAGCCGCTCACCGTGATCCGGGATGTAGCGGCGATAGAAGGGCCAGAAGTACTGCTCGTGGGTGAACAGGTCCATGATCTCCGCCTGGCGGGGATCGCTGGCGACCCGCTCGAGGTGCGGGACGATCTCCTGCTTCGGCACGTTGTTGCAGGTGATGTCGCCCTTCGAGAAGACGATGCCGCTGTCGAAGTCCTTGAGGGCCTCATTGCGCGCCAGCCACTCCGAGCGCGCCGGCTCCAGCCAGTAGTTCACGTCCCGCCCCCACGACGCCATGCGGCCGCTGCCCGACAGCACGCGCACGCCATGCTCATACAGCAGCGGCAGGGCCTCCGGGACCACGAAGCCCCAGTGGATGACAGTCGGCGGCGCCAGCGTCCGCTCCCCGGCGAAGCGCACGATCTGCTCGTTCACCGCCTCCAGGTCCTCGATGACCTTCTGCGGGGGCGTGAACTGGTACGGCCGGTCGGGCTTGTCGGACCAGGCGTGGAAGGCCAGCACCATCCAGTGGGCGTTGTCCTCGAACTCGCCGCGGTAGCGCTCCGGGAAGTCCGTGATCTGCCAGCCGTCATCGGCCTCGCAGTAGATGTTGAGCGTGAACTTCGCGCCGTACTTCTCGTTCAGGTCCCTGAGGATCGCCAGGTAGAAGCAGTCGAACAGGGAGTCGTAGCCCTCCCGGGCCACGTCCCTCAGCCAGAAGCTGTTGTCGTCGATGCTGAAGCGATAGCGCGGCCGTGAGTTGCGGTCCCAGACGACGCGCACCGTGTGCTCCATGCGGCCGAGGCCCTCGTCGCAGACGGCCGTGATGTCCTGCTCGCGCTCGGTGAGGGTGAGCTCGGCGGTGAAGCGGTCGCCGGCGCGCTGGGCCTCTGCGCCGTTGACCCTCACCGGCTTGTCCACCGGCGCCCGGCCCCTCACCTCAATCGTCAGCCCGGACTCGTCCTGAACGCCGTGGCGGTGGCCGAGCACCGCGCCGTGGAACGGCTCGTCGATCTGGATCATCTCTGGTGCCTCCCTTTGAAGATTGGCCGATGTGTCCGCGGCAACGGCTGGACGGCAGACGACAAACGAACAGGATGGGCAGGATGCACAGGATAGAGCCGCAGCCCGGAGCATTCGCGGACGTCGGCCTCCGCTGACGCATCTGTCAGGCCCAGGTGAGAGCGCGCTGCAGCGCGCTCTCAGCTTCCAGCCCGACACGCATGCCGCCGCCAGTCCGAGATGCGGTGGAACGTGATGCGGTTGGCATCATGGAAGTTGTGGGCGCCCCGGTAGGCCGTGCGCACCGCCGCGATGATGTCCTCGCCATCGAAGTGCCAGTCCGGATACTGAAAGCCCGTCAGACGCACCGAGTCCTCCCAGGAGTGCGCCAGATCGTCGCGCAGCAGCGTCCGGAGGCGCCCCCACTCGCGGAGGTCCTCCGAAACGTGCAGCGACAGGACGTTCCGCTGGTTCGGCGACGATGGGTCGGTGTTGCTGTTGCTCAGCGTCACATACAGGCCGGTCCGCGGATCGCGGCGGATGACGAACTTGGTCATGCCCCCCGGCAGGTCGATGAGGCCCTCATCCGGATGGAAGGTCACGCGGCGGCCATCATCGTGCACCTCGACGACTGCGGCCTTGTCCACCACCGGGATGGAGTTGAAGCGCAGCACGTTCAGCAGCCGGCCGTCGGGCGCCACCACCACGTTTCCCTCCAGCCAGCCCGGCCGGTCCAACTTCCCCCACTGCTCCGGCACCCACGCCGGGTCGAAGGCCAGGTGGTTGCTCACCGTCCAGGACTCCGCGCTGAGCAGGTCCGCCTCGGCATCCGCGGAGATGACCAGCGATCGGAAGCCGCTACCCCACACGCAGGGGTCGCAGTTCTCGAAGGCCCGATACAGCCGCCCCTCGTGCTCCAGCACGGGCATCGGTGCGCAGTGGAAGTTCGGAGGCTCACGCCGGGGGCCGCCCTGCACCAGCAGGCCGGAGGCGCCGTCGCCGGGGTGCGTCCACGTGTCGCCACCGTCCTGGGAGCGGCGGATGACTATGGAGCCGTACTGCTGCGAGCACCCCAGCAGATACAGCGCGCCGCGATGCCAGAAGAGGTTGCTCCAGAAGGCGTTCGCGACGTGCGTGACATTCGTCCACGTGCGGCCGTCGTCGGAGGAGCGATAGACGCTGGTAAGGTGCTCCTCTCTCTCATGGTTGAGCGGGCAGCCCGGACCGAAGTAGTCGTGCGTGACCACCATGTCCCCACCGTGGGGAGCCTCATCGGGGAGGCGGAGGATGCTGGGGCTGCCGAGGTAGCTCCTGGTGGCCGCGTCCTGGTACTTGATCTCGGTGAGGTGCATGGATCGCCTCGCTGCCAGTGCGCTGCGACGTCGCGGCGAGGCTTCGACGGAGCGCGGCGGAAAACCTTTGGGGGAAGGCCGACGGCACACCGGCCGCCTCAGAGGTGCGTCAGAACAGGGTCCCCCAGGTGCTGATGAGGACGATGGCGGCCATCACCGCCACCAGCATGGCCTTGGTGAATGAGCCAGCGAGGCGACCGAACAGCGCAGCCCAGCCGGCCCTGCGGGCCTCCTCCGGCTCCCTGCCGCGATACAGCTCGAAGAGGTACCCGCCCAGGAAGCCGCCGACCATGCCCAGCCCGATGGGCGGGACGATGGCGAGGATCACCGAGCCCACCGGGCCGCCCAGCAGGCCGATGGTTCCCAGTATGGGCGCGATCCCGCCCCCCAGCACCGCGCCGAGCAGCCCGCCCACCAGCGTCCACACGCCGGTGGCGTTGGTGCCCCCCGACTGCTTCACGCCCAGGTAGGAGAGCGCATTCTCGGCCAGCTCCGCCACGGCGGCGATCAGCGCCAGGACTAGCAGCACCCACCACGGCGGTACCTGCCAGCCCTGGAAGGCGGAGTAGACGACTACGTCGGCCAGCACCAGGACGCCGCCCGGCAGGCCCACCAGCGTCCCGGCGATGGCGACGGGGAGAACCAGCACAAAAAGGAGCTTGCCAAGCACGATGCCCGCGACCTTCAGCCAGCCGCCCATCCTCGCCCAGAATCCGGGGCCCTCGTCGGCCCTCTCCATCGGCCCGGGCTCCCCCGCCGTCAGATCCTCCCCCGCGGCCTCCTCAGCCGGCTCCTCGATCTCCGGCGCCTCCTCGCCCGCGGGGGGCTCGTCGGCTGGCTGCTGGTCGGCCCGCGCAGCGATCTCATCCTCGGGGATGGCGGGCGCCCGCTCAGACTCGGAGCCGCACCCGGCCACGGTGACGATCACGGCCATAAGGGCCAGCGCGGCGAGTGCGGCGCGTCGAAGGCTCATGCGGGATGACACGCTCCGGTGGCGAGTGGGATGGGCGACGCTACCGCATGCGGCGGGCGCCGGCGTAGCGCGGCGCGTAGTAGGCGGAGTCCAGGGAGCTGATCTTCACCCCGCCGCGCCTGTTGGAGGCGTGGATGAACTGATTCCCGCCCATGTACAGGCCCACGTGTGAGATGCCGCTGCGATAGGTGTTGCGGAAGAAGACCACGTCGCCGGGCTGAAGCTGGCTGCGCGAGATGGGCGTGCCCTCGTGGAAGAGCGTGCGCGACGAGCGCGACACGCGCACGCCGTGCTGGCGCAGCACGAAGCTGACGAACCCTGAGCAGTCGAACCCGGACGGACTGGAGCCGCCCCGCACGTAGGAGGAGCCAAGGTACTGCATGGCGGTGTCCACGAAGGCCCGGCCCAGCCGCGACCCGCCCGTCGTGCCGGAGTATGCCGGCCCGGCGCGGCCCTCCAGGCCCTGGCGGACGCGCCGCTGGGCGCGCGTGTCCAGCAGCCAGCTCGCCATGTACCCGGTCGTGCCGTTGTCCAGCGCCACCTTGTACCAGTCGCCCTCGCGGTCGAGGATGATGACCTCTGTGCCCAGGGTGGCCTCACCGACCTCCTCGTGGTCGGTACCGGGGCCGGAGCGCACGTTCACCTCCGGGCGCGCCACCCAGGCGGTGCGCACCGGCACGTCCTGGGAGCCCTCCGTGGCGGTGGGGTCCTCGTCCGGGCCCTTGAAGTTCATCACCCAGCCCGCTACCCAGCCCGCGCTCCCGTCAGCATCCTTGACCTTGCACCAGTGGCCGTTCTGCTCCACGACGGTGACCTGCTCGCCGCGGCTGAGCTTGAACTTGACGCCATGATCGGTGCCGGGGCCGTAGCGAACGTTCACCACGTCCTCGCCGATCCAGGCCGTCAGGTCCTCACCCGTGTGGCTGGGTGCGGGCTGCGAGGGCGGCTCCTCGCCGGCGTACTTCACCAGGGAGGCATGTATCCACCCCTCCTCCCCGCCGTGGACGCGAACGTGCGCCCAGTCGCCACGGGTCTCGGTGACGTAGAGCGTCTGGCCCTCCACCACAAGGGCCTTGATGCGCTCCTCGGTGCCGGGGCCGGCGCGCAGATGCACGCGGCTGCCGGCCACCCAGGCCTTGGCGACGCCCGAAGCCTCGTCGGACTCGCCCGCCAGCTTCACCAGAGAGGCATGTATCCAGCCCTCATCGCCGCCGTGGACGCGGGCGTGGTACCAGTCGCCGTCGCGCTCAGTGACGTACAGCGTCTGGCCTCGCACGACCTTGGCCTTGATGCGCTCATTGAGGCTGGGTCCGGCCCGCAGGTGCACCCGACTGCCATTCACGTAGCCCTTGGTGGTGGACGAGGATGATGAGGACGATGATGCGGCTGACTGGCCCTCGAACTTCACCAGCGACTCGTGTATCCAGCCGTCCTGTCCATGATGCACCTGGGCTCGATACCACTCGCCGCGGTGCTCGGTCACGTAGAGCGTCTGGCCCTTCGCGAGCGAGGCCTTGATGCCGTAGCTGGTGCCGGGCCCGGAGCGCAGGCGCACGCCGTCGCCGTCCACGTAGCCCTTGGACGTCAGATCGCTGGAGGGCGTGGTGTGGGAGCTACCGGCGCTGCGTGCGAGCTGCCGCCCGCGCTCGACATCGCGCTCCAGCAGGTCCTCGCGGATCCACCCGTAGCCGCCCGGGGTGCGGCACTTGCGCCAGCCTCGCTCGGACTTGATGATGTAGACCTTATCGCCGCGGCGGAGTTGGCCGCGCTTGTTGTAGTGCGTGCCGGGGCCGGAGCGGACGTTGACGACCTCGGGCTCAATCCACGCCGGAGGGCTCTGCGACGAGGTGGACGAGGCCCCCGCCCCGGCCTCCGCGGCCAGCTTGCGCCCCTTGTCGGCGGAGAACTGCAGCAGCCACTCCGCGACCCATCCCCACCGGCCGTCGGGGAGCTTCGCCCAGCACCAGTTGTTGGCGAAGGCGGTGACGTGGACCTTGGTGCCCCTGGTGAGGGAGCCGATGCGGTCGCGGTCGGTGCCGGGGCCGGATCGGACGTTCAGGGACTGGGGGATCACCCACGCGGGGTAGACCTTCCCCGCATGTGCCACGGGAGCACATAGTACCGCGATGACGGTCAGGATGCTGCAGAACCGCGCTGACTTCATAGTTGCGATCCCGTTTGCTCCACCCGGTCGGGGAAGTATGGCTCCAACCGCTGATTATACGCAGCCGCTCCGAGTGGTGTCAAATCACGCGTGACTTCTCTGCGAGCCCCGCAGCCGTGCTTGACCGCCTAGAGGCGATATGGTATATTGGCGACGCGCTTGCCACAGAGACCGGTTCACGGGGCTACGTGATGCATTCGAGCGCCGTCCAGTTGTGGTCCGCCGCACGCCTGCGCGCCAGGCGGTAGGCCACAACGGGTTGTGCCAACCATACCGAGGCATTTTCCGTGCCGCCCGACGATGGGGCGGCTTTTTTCGTACATCAGCGACGGCAGCTACGAGCTGCGAGCTACAAGCTACGGCAACGACGACGGCTGCACGGCGGGGCGGAGACGAAGCCCCGCGCTCTTCGAGGAGTCGCCGTACAGGCGGGCGACGCTGCCCGCCATTCCAGGCGATAACGCGGGCAGCCGCGGCCGGCATCCTACCGACAGGGCAGATAGAGGGAGTGCATCGGCGTGACGAAGGTCGCTGTCTTCGGGGCAACCGGCTACGGGGGCGTGGAGCTGGTGCGCATCCTGCTGGAGCACCCGGAGGTGGAGATCGTCTACCTCGGCGGGCACACCACGGTGGGGCAGCGGCTGGCGGAGTTCTACCCGCACCTGGCCGGCGCCATCGACATGGAGATCGGGGAGACGGACGTGGCGGCCGCCGGAGAGGCGGACCTGATGTTCTTCGCCCTCCCCCACGCCGTGGGCGCGGAGCTGGTGGCCGAGGCGCTGGAGATGGGCAAGCAGGTGGTGGACTTCTCGGCCGACTACCGGCTGAAGTCCGCCGCGGTCTACGAGCAGTACTACGAGGCCCACCCCCGCCCGGAGCTGCTGGAGCGGGCGGTCTACGGGCTGCCGGAGCTGCACCGCGAGGAGATCGCCGCCGCGCAGCTCACGGCCGTGCCGGGCTGCTACCCCACCGGAGCCATCCTGGCGCTGGCGCCGGCGGCGGTGAATGGCCTCATCGAGCCCGACGTGATCGTGGACGCCAAATCCGGCGTCTCCGGGGCGGGTCGAACGCCGCTGTCGCTGACCACCCACTACCCGGAGTGCAATGAGTCCGTGGCCGCCTACAAGATCGCGCAGCATCGGCACGGACCGGAGATGGTGCAGGAGCTGTCCGCGCTGGGCGAGCCGGTGACGGTGACCTTCACCCCGCACTTGATCCCCATGAACCGCGGGATTCTGAGCACGTGCTACGGGACGCTGACGCGAGAGATCACGCTCGAAGAGGCGGTGGAGCTCTACCGTGAGTTCTACGCCGGCGAGCCCTTCGTGCGGGTGCTGCCGGCAGGCAGCGTCCCGGCCACCAAGCACGTGAGCGGCTCGAACTTCTGCGACATCGGGCTGGCGGTGGACGCCGACGCCGGCCGCCTGATCGCGGTCTCGGCCATCGACAACCTCGTGAAGGGGCTGTCGGGTGCGGCGGTGCAGTGTATGAACCTGATGCTCGGCGTGGACGAGACGGCGGCGCTGAGCCGGTACGCCATCTGGCCGTAGCGGCGAACGGGACTGGGCAGCGCAGACCCGTGTGTGGCGCGAGAAGACGCGCAGCGCGAAGCGAGGGATAGGGATGGCAGAGACGGCATTCGACGTCATCGAGGGCGGTCTGCTGGTGGCGGACGGCTTCGTGGCTGCAGCGGCGGCCGCGGGGATCAAGCCCCAGGGGCTGGACATGATGCTGCTGCACTCCCGCGCCCCGGCCAGCGCCGCGGCCACCATCACCACCAATCGCTTCCGGGCGGCCCCGACCTACGTCACCGAGCGCCACGTCGCGGACGGCTCCGCACGGACCGTCATCGCCAACTCCGGCAATGCCAACGCCGCCACCGGCGTGCGAGGGATGGAGAACGCCGAACGAATGGTGGAGCTGGCGGCGCGGGAGACGCAGGTCCCGGTGGATGAGACGCTGGTCTGCTCCACCGGGCGGATCGGCGCGCAGCTTCCCATGGAGGCGATCGAGGCCGCCATCCCCGACCTGTGCGTCGGCCTCTCCCGCGACAGCGCGCGGGATGCCGCCAGGGCCATCATGACCACCGACACGGTGCCCAAGGAGTGCTCGGTGGAGCTGGAGATTGGTGGCCGACGCGTGGGCATCGGCGCCATCGCCAAGGGCGCGGGGATGATCTGCCCGAACATGGCCACCATGCTGTGCTTCATCTGCACCGACGCGGCCATCGAGGCGCCGGTGCTGCAGGGAGCGCTGCGGGAGGCGGTCGAGCGCTCCTTCAACTGCATCGCCGTGGACGGGGACATGAGCACCAATGACACGGTCATCGCGCTGGCGAACGGCCAGGCCGGCAACGAGGCGATCAGCGACCCCGAGAGCACGCCCTTCCGGGACTTCGCAGCGGCGCTGGACTACGTCACCCGGGACCTGGCGAAGAAGATCGCCCGCGACGGCGAGGGCGCCAGCAAGTTCGTGCAGGTGCGCGTCACCGGCGCCGAGAGCTGGCAGGAGGCGCGCGCGGTCGGCCGGGCTGTCACGCGCTCGAACCTGGTGAAGACCTGCATCTTCGGCGAGGACTTCAACTGGGGCCGCATCGCCGCGGCGGTGGGGGCATCGGGCGTCGAGGTCGATCCGGCCCGCTGCGCCATCGCCATCGGCGGGGTGCTGGCCTTTGAGGCCGGAGGGCCGGTGGACTACGACGAGGACGCCGCCGCCGCTGTGATGTCCGCCGACGAGGTCCAGATTGACATCGATCTCAGACTCGGCAGGGAGACGGCGGTGTGCTGGACCTGTGACATGACGCCGCAGTACGTGGAGCTCAACGCAAAGTGAGGGCATAGCGGAGATGGACGAGCACAGCAACGACGTTGCCATGCGGGCCGAGGTGCTGATCGAGGCCCTGCCTTACATCCGGCAGTTCCGCGGCGCCACGATCGTGGTGAAGTACGGCGGCGCGGCGATGGTGGACGAGGACCTCAAGCGCAGCGTATGCACCGACCTGGCGCTGCTGCACTACGTGGGGATGCGGCCGGTGGTGGTGCACGGGGGCGGGAGGAAGATCTCGGCGATGATGGACCGCCTGGGGCTGGAGCCGAGGTTCGTGGAGGGCCTGCGCGTGACCGACGATGCCACTATGGAGATCGCCGAGATGGTGCTGGTGGGCAGCGTCGGCCAGGACATCGCGGCGCACATCCAGGCGGCCGGCGTCTCTGCCGTGGCCATCTCCGGCCGGGACGGCCGCACGCTGGCCGCCCGCCGCATGAAGGGGCCGAACGGCGCCGACCTGGGCCACGTGGGGGAGGTCACGGACATCCACCCGGAGCTGATCCACGATCTCATCGACGCCGGACATATTGTGGTCCTCTCGCCCATCGGCATGTCGGAGACCGGAGAGCCGCTGAACATCAACGCCGACCACGCGGCCGCCGCGCTGGCGGTGGAGCTGGGCGCGCAGAAGCTGGTGACGCTCAGCGACGTGCCGGGGCTGCTGCGCGACAGGGATGATCCGTCCACGCTCATCAGCGAGCTGACGCTCTCTCAGGCCCGAGGAATGCTGGAGTCGGAGGCGGTGAGCTCGGGGATGATCCCGAAGCTGCAGAGCTGCGTCGAGGCGGTGGAGGGCGGGGTGCAGCGGGCCCATATGATCGACGGCTCGCGGCCGCACTCGTTGCTCATCGAGCTGTTCTCCGAGGCCGGCATAGGGACGATGGTGCGGGGGGAATGAGGAACGGCAGCGACAAGCTACCAGCGGCAAGCTGCAAGCAACGGCTGGTACGGCAACGACAATGCATAGCGGCTGCGACTGACTGTCTTCACCCTACGGCACGGACGACAACGGGGACCGTCCCACCCGCATGCCACAGGACCGCTGCACAGATACACGCGAAGGGGAATCGCCATGACCAATGAGGAGATGGCCGCGCTGGCGAAGCAGTACCTCATGCCCACCTACGCCCCGCCGCCGGTGGCCTTCGTTGACGGCGACGGCGCCACGCTCATCGACGCCGACGGCAGGGAGTACCTGGACTTCCTGGCCGGCATCGCCGTCTGCGGGGTGGGCCACGGCCACTCCAGGCTCGTCAGCGCCATCTGCGAGCAGGCCGGGCGCATCATGCACACCTCGAACCTCTTCGTCATCGGCCCCCAGGCGCGGCTGGCCGAGAAGCTGGCGGAGATCTCCTTCGCGCAGCGCAGCTTCCTCTGCAACTCCGGCGCGGAGGCGAACGAGGCTGCCATCAAGCTGGCCCGCAAGTGGGCGGGGCAGAACCTGGCGCCCCGACAGCGCACCATCGTCACTGCACAGAGGTCCTTCCACGGCCGCACGCTCGTGACGGTCACCGCCACCGGACAGCCCAAGTACCAGAAGCCCTTCGCGCCGCTGCCGTCGGGATTCCGCTACGTGGAGTTCGGGAGCATCGAGGCCCTGGAGGAGGCGGTCGATGACACCGTCTGCGCGGTGATGCTGGAGCCGATCCAGGGCGAGGGCGGCATCAACGTGCCGGCGGAGCGCTACCTCGGCGATGTGCGGCGGCTGTGCGACGAGCGGGGCATCCTGCTGATCCTCGACGAGGTGCAGACGGGCATGGGCCGTACCGGCGCGTGGTTCGCATACGAGCACTCCGGCATCCAGCCCGACATCATGACGCTGGCGAAGTCGCTGGGCGGGGGCTTCCCCATCGGCGCCTGCCTGGCGAAGGGCGAGGTGGCGACCAGCTTCGAGCCGGGCGACCACGCCTCCACCTTCGGCGGCAATCACCTGGCCTGCGCGGCGGCGCTGGAGACGATTGCCATCATCGAGGACGAAGGCCTGGTCGAGAACGCCGCGCGCATGGGAGAGCTGCTCACCGAGCGCCTCGCCGCGCTGGCGGAGAGCTCGCCGATGGTGGATCACGTGCGCGGCAAGGGGCTGCTGCTGGGCGTGGCGCTGTCGGAGGAGAGGGCCCGCGGCGTGGTGCACGAATGCTTCACGCGGGGGCTGGTCCTCAACGCCGTGGCGCCTGAGGTGGTGCGCATCGCTCCGCCGCTGATCGTCACTGCGGAGCAGTGCGAGCGGGCCGTGGAGATCATCGCCGACGCGCTGGCAGCACCGGACTGAAGCCACCAGCGCAATGCAAAGCGCCCCGCCCGGGCCGGGCGGGGCGCCATCGTTACTGCGTGTTGGGCTCAGAACTGCGAGCTGACCACTACGGTGACGCCGGGCTGGCCATCGACGACACCGATCCCGGTGATGGCCCACTCACTCCACCAGTAGCGGAGAGCGGCGTTGAAGTTCTCGCCATCGTGCTCGAGCTGCAGCCGGGCGAAGTCAAATGGTGTCATGTCAACGCCCGCGAAGAGCCCGTCGAGCGGGGCGTCCCCGATCTCCGTCTCCCCCAGGCCCACCGTGAGCCGCACGGCGGACTCCGGCTCGCGAGTGGCCGTCAGGTCCTTGGTGAAGGTCACGTAGACGGCGCGGTTGACATCGTCCGCCAGGTCGCGGCCGCCGATGGCCACCGTGGGGAAGTCCTCGCTGAGCTCCAGGAACTCCTGCAGGTCGAGCTGGTACTTCGCCTGGAAGACCAGCTCGCTGTCCACCTCTGCAGGCGTGTAGGCGTCATCGAGCATGGTCACGCCGGCCTCCAGGCCGGGCAGTATGCACGTATTGGCGCCCCACACGTACTGCCAATCGAGATCCTCGTCGTCAACCGCCGTGAAATGCACCTGCATGTCCTGGTACTCCAGCACCTCCGCGGTGGGCACCACAACCAGGCCGGAGGTCCCGAACCAGCCCGTGATAGGCGTCTGGCGAACGTCCTCGGCGTCCCAGAGCTCTCCTATGTCCCACACCTGACCCCAGCTCAGCCCGGCGCACAGAACAAGCAGTACTGCAACCGCTGCTCCAACCCGATGAGCGCGCACGCACAACACCTCCAGAGTCGGCTCCCTGCGACGGCTGTCTCGCGAAGCTGACGGCAGTATACCGGAGCCTCCGGCCAGCGTCAAGCGTAACGGCAGCTACAGGCCACAAGCCGCACGCCGCAAGCGAGGGCAACGCACCACGACATCAAGCGCACGACCGCAGCTACGGCCTCCCTGCGGCTCAGAACGCAGGCCGGACACGGCGTGCCCGGCGGCGTCCCGGCTGACAGCGGCAGCACACAGCAGGCCGGCACCGACCAAGTGCGCCTCGGCGCCGGCCTGCTGGCTTTCAGACCTCCGGGACGTCACGACGCTCAGTCAGCCTCAAGCGTGAACATCTCGACGGTCGTCTTCTTCTGCCACTTGGCGTGGCCGTCACAGAAGGTCGCGTTGAAGCCGTCGTTGTGCGGGTACTCCATGTGGTCGCAGTTGAAGGGGTCGGGACGCCAGGTGAAGCCCGGGTTCATCATCATGCAGTCGGCCTCGATGACGAAGACCGTGCCGGCGATGTCCTGCATCTCCGACTCCAGTGCGCCGGAGACGCCCCCGGAGCGGCTGCCGGCCGGCCGTAGCGGCCGGCGTTCATGGCGTAGCTGCCTCCGTGCAGCCTGCCCAGCCAGGACCTGCTCCCCCTCCCCCAGTCGTAGCCGGTCCAGTGGCAGTCAGCAAAGGTGGGCCTCCGGCTGGGACACCGCCAGAGCTCATCGTTCTTGATGTAGGGCAGCAGCAGCTCGCGGAAGTTGAAGCCGTACTGCTCGTACATCCCGCTCTCCATGTGAGCATACCACAGCATCGGATAGGTCTCATCGTAGTCGGAGACGTACATCTTCACAGCCAGCCCGATCTGCTTCATGTTGGACAGGCAGCTTCCTAAGTTATGCGCCTTTTTCGGCTTGGCGGGAAGGTTCTCAGTCAGGTCGTGGCGCACCTGTTGGTGAGCGATCATCGGAGCCTTTCGGTCTCCCGAGGAGGTCAGATGATGCCCGCCGACAGCACCAAACCCGGCCCGCGGTTCACGCCGCCACAGGTCAAA
>JAYENL010000272.1:0-21906 GCA_034722055.1 Armatimonadota bacterium | reverse complement strand
GTTCGAGCGCACCCTCAACGGCACGGCATCTTGGGCCGGCCTCCTCCGGGTGCTTCGCACCCATCGTCGCGCGGCCCCTCCAACGGCAACGGCTGCGGGGCGTCGGCCCGCGTCGGGCGTAGGCACGCCCGACCTCCGCACCACACGGCCCGCGGGCGTGGCCGCCCGACGGTGCGTCCACAGCCTGGCCGTCGGCCCTCTCCGTCAGCTCAGAGCTGGTAGCTGCTCGCTGCTGACTCTCGCCCGGCCGCAACCGACAATCTGAAAACGCGCCCTCCGGCGCCTGTTAGCTTGACACCGCGGTAGCGGCGCAACTATAATCACCGGTCGAGAGCCGAGCATGCGGCGCGTGACCGGCGCGCCAGAGGGTGTTGCATAGGCATTAGCCCTGCCCGGCAGGGTTAGAGAGGCCGCATGGTGGCCGTCCACCTAGGAGGGTGATCCGCGGTGACGCGTCGAATCCGAGGTTTTACGCTCATCGAACTGCTGGTCGTGATCGCGATTATCGCGATCCTGGCTGCGATCCTCTTCCCCGTTTTCGCTCGCGCGAAGGAGAAGGCACGGATCAGCGCCTGCCAGAACAACCTGAAGCAGATCGGAACCGCGTTCGCGATGTACAGGTCCGATTACGACGGCTCTATGCCACCGAATTGGTACGAGGCCGGCAACAACATCGTCTACCGGTGGATACACTGCGTCTACTCCTACATCTACAACCAGGACATCTTCCAGTGCCCCAGCAAGCCCGCTACTGAGGAGCCGATATGGTCCCCGCCCTATACCACCATGGGCCCCTACAGCTCCTACTACTACTGCCACTACTATCTCGCCGACGCCAACGAGAGCGAGATCCAGGACCCGTCCGGCACCATCATGCTCATGGACGGGTGGTACTTCCCCGACCGGAGCCTGGATTGGACCCGCGCCATGTTCCACTCACCCAGCGCCACCGCCATCGTTATGGCCAAGTGGGTCAACGGCGACTGGGATGGCACACCATACGTCAACTGGCAGATCCTGGAGCAGATGAGGCGTCACAACAGCGGCGTCAACGCCAGCTACTTCGACGGGCACGTGAAGTGGATCAACCGCGCCACGCCCCAGGACTTCACGCCACGCGTGGACTGAGGCCCGCGCCATACAGGCCATGCCAAGGGTCGGGGCCCGCCTCCCCGGCCCTCTTTCTTCGCTCCACCAGGTCACCGCCTGCACCGCAGGTGCCGGGCTTCGCTGCTCCGGCCGGTAGGCGGTGCTCGCCTGGGCCGCTGCCGGGCCTTGCGCCCGACGTCCCTGCGTTGACAGCGTATCCGTGTTCACCTATACTTCGCCTATAGTTGTCGTAGTCTCCGGCCCCTGCCTGTTTCCCTTGGCTGAAGAAGGAGAAGAAGCAGTATGCAGTCACGCCCGAAGGTCTGGATCACAAGCATCATCCTGCTCTTCATCGCCGCCTTCCTGGTCGGCTTCGCGCCCATCCGGCTGGAGCGCAAGCGAGGCTTCACTGTGCAGAGCCAGTTCGCTTTCGAGACAGCGGAGCCTATCTACGACTCGCGCGAGGACATTGACGACCGCCAGGAGGAGATCGCCGAGAGCCTGACAGAGGCCGGCCTGGACGAAGCTGAGGTCACGATCCTTGAGGACAACCTCCTCACCGTCGAGACCTTCGCAGTCAAGCAGGAGCAGGCCGAGCGTAATCGCAAGCTCGTCCTCGAGACCCTCAGGAACGAGTTCGAGCAGGTGGAGCTGTCCCGGGCCCCCGGCGAGGAGGAGAAGGAGGAGCCGATCGCGACCTTCTGGCACTTCGGCATCTATACCCCCATTCCGCAGCTCCGCCTCGGACTGGACCTGCAGGGCGGCGCCCACGTCGTCCTCCGCTGCCTGTCTGACGCTGAATTGAGCTTCGTGCTGCCCGAGGATACTCCGCTGGTCGCCGAGGAGGACCAGGAGTTCGAGGAGGGCCAGTTCCGTCCGCCCTTTACCGAGGAGCAGCTCGTCCTGCGCGTGACATCACTGCTGCAGCAGACCGGGGCTGACCCCACGGAGGCCGACGTGCAGGTCATCGGCGGCAACCGCCTTGAGATTCACACCCGACCGGACAACAAGCGGCAGGTCGAGCGGCAGCAGGAGGCCGTCTACGAGTTCCTCATGGAGAACTACCCGGGCCTCGACATCGAGCGAGTTGAGCCCTCCGCCGTCTTCGTGGACGACAACACTGCCGAGCAGGTCAAGTACATCATCGAGCAGCGCCTCTACCGTTTCGGCGAGATCCGGGAACCGGTCATTCAGAAGCAGGGCTACGACCGCATCATCGTAGAGATGCCCGGCGTCAAGGACCCCCAGCGCGTGATGGACATCCTCAAGGACACGGCCATGCTGGAGTTCCGGCTCGTCCCTGACCGCTACAAGCCCATCGGCACCCTCAACTACGAGGAGTGGGAAGACACCCAGAGCGGCCAGACCGTGACCTGGGAGCAGGTCCGGGCCGAGTCCCCCGCGGAGTTCAGCGGCCGCGACCTGCAGGCCAACGCCACAGTGCAGTCCGGCCAGGCCGGCGACTGGGTCGTGGCCTTCGAGCTCAAGCCCAACAAGAAGGACGATTTCCACCAGTTCACCCGCCGGCACATTGGTCAGATTATGGCCATCACCCTCGACCGCGAGTGCCAGATGGCGCCGGTTATCCGCTCCGCGATTCCCGGCAACGGCATCATCGAGGGGAACATGGACGCCGAAGAGGCCAGCGACCTCAGGCTTCTGCTCAACGCTGGTGCCCTGCCCGTCCCGCTGGAGATCGTCGAGAACCGCACCGTCAGCGCTACCCTCGGAGAGGACTCCATCGTCCGCAGCCTGAAGGCCGCAAGCTACGGCGTCATCGCGGTTATGATCTTCATGATCGCCTACTACCGTCTCCCCGGACTGCTCGCGGACGCTGCCCTCACGCTCTACATCGCGCTCGTTATCGCTGTCACCGCCTACTCTGAGGTCACCCTCACCCTCCCGGGAATCGCCGGAATCATCCTCTCCCTGGGGACGGCGGTGGACGCCAATGTCATCATCTTCGAACGTCTCAAGGAGGAGCTCTGGTCGCGCAAGTCCCTCCGCTCGGCGGTGGCCGCGGGCTTCGACCGTGCGTGGACCGCAATCCTCGACGCCAACGTCACCACCCTCATCGCCGCTGCGGTGCTCTACTGGCTGGGCACCAGCCTCATCAAGGGCTTTGCCATCATGCTCTTCATTGGCGTCGTCTGCCACCTCTTCACCGCCGTCACGGTTACCCGCTGGCTACTGACCATGGTGGCTGACGCCCGATGGGCCCAGCGCCGCGGCCTCTACGGAGTCGGTGAGCGCTCCGAGGAGGCCGACCAGGTCCAGCCGGCCTGAGGCTGGACGACGCCGATCGGGCCGTACACGCTCACCTGACGCGCCTGGACACGAGGAGGACAACTGGTGGATTTCTTCCGCAGGCAGGACTGGGACATCGTCAAATACAGTTGGCTCTGGTTCACTATCTCGGCCATCCTCATCGCTATCGGCATGAGCTTCTGCGTTGGCAGACGCCTCAACTGGGGTATCGACTTCACCGGCGGGAGTCTGCTACGCTACGAGTTCGAGCAGCCGCTCATCACCGAGCCGGGGCAGGGGCGCGAGGTTACCCAGCAGACGCGGCGGATGCTCGCGGAGATGGGCCTGGGCAAGAGCCAGATACTTGTCGCCGGCGAC
This sequence comes from Armatimonadota bacterium, assembly GCA_034722055.1. Classification (GTDB taxonomy): domain Bacteria; phylum Armatimonadota; class Zipacnadia; order Zipacnadales; family UBA5352; genus JAYENL01. The sequence continues at coordinate 18,192 of JAYENL010000272.1, read as the reverse complement.
AACCGCATCTACATCCGTACCCCGGAGATCGAGAACGACAAGGAGGCGCGGGAGCGTGACACGGCCGTGGAGGCCGGCCTCACGAAGCTGTTCGGTGACCAGGCCGGTGGCATCCAGTCCCTCGGCCGGGAGACCGTCGGTCCGGTTATCGGCGAGATGCTCACGCGCTCAGCGATCCAGGCCCTGGCACTGGGGATAGCGTTCATCCTCATCTACATCACCGTCCGCTACGAGTTCCGCTTCGCCGTGGCCGCGGTCATAGCATTGATCCACGACACCGCCATCCTTGTCGGCGCCCTGGCCATCCTGCAGACAGAGCTCAACACATGGTTCGTGGCGGCCCTTCTGACGGTCCTGGGGTACTCCATGAACGACACCGTGATTATCTTCGACCGCATCCGCGAGAACCGGGGCCTCCATCGGCGCGCGCCGCTTGACAGCGTGGTCAACGCCAGCCTGCTGCAGACCATGGCTCGGTCCCTCAATACCGTCATCACCACCCTGTTCACGCTCATCGCGCTCTATCTGCTGGGTGGAGCCACCATCGAGGGCTTCGCGCTGGCGCTCATCATCGGTATCACCACCGGGTGCTACTCCTCCATCTTCACCGCCAGCCCCATCGTCGTCGCCTGGTATCACATCGCCGACAGGCGCGCCGGACGCGCACCCTCTCCCGCCAGGGCCGCCTCCGCCACCTCGGCCGCCGAGGGGGCTGCCGGCTCCGTCGAGTTGGACGAGCAGCAGGAGGAGGAAGAGGAGGAGGCCGCCAAGCCCAGCGCCCGGCAGACCATGCGGGAGGCGGAGCGCGCGGCCCAGGAGGAGAAGCGCCGCAAGCGACGCGAGCGACGCAAGGAGAAGAAGGACAGCTCACGGGGACGCGAGCGCAAGAAGCGCTTCTGACCGCGAGCGACACTGCCACGTCGTCGGCTGCGTGTGCCGCGAAGGGCTCCGGCAGGCACGCGCAGCTTCGTCATAGCACCGGGCAGTACCGAGATCCGCCGGGGAAAGGGCGAACAACATGCGAGAGAAGATCCTGCGGATCCTCACCCAGGAGGGGCGCCTCCCAGACGAGGAGATCGCCGAGCGTCTCGGCCTCACCGCGGAGGAGGTCCGCGACGCCGTGGAGGCCATGGAGAGCGACCACACCATCCTCGGCTATCGCGCTCTGGTGGACTGGTCGAACACCGACGTGGAGCGCGTCTTCGCCTTCATCCTCGTTGAGGGAACGCCCGAGCATGGCGTAGGCTTCGACCGACTCGCCGAGCACGTGGCGCGCTTCGAGGAGGTCCACTCCCTGCATCTGACCTCAGGCACCGCCGATCTTACCGTGGTTGTGGAGGGTCGCGACTTCCGCGACATCGCCCGCTTCGTGGCGGAGAAGCTGGCACCGTCGCCGGGCGTCTCCGGAACCTCCACCTCGTTCGTCCTCAAAACCTACAAGCTCGAGGGCCGGCTCATCGGCGAGCAGCCCACCACTCGCAGACTGGCGGTGTCCCCGTGAGCATCAAGCAGAGCACCTCAAGCGGCGTTTCCAGGCGCGCGGAGGAGCTGCAGCCGTCCGGCATTCGGGAGTTCTTCGACCTGGTCGTCGGCATGGATGACGTCATCAGCCTCGGCGTGGGCGAGCCGGACTTCCCCACTCCCTGGCGCATCTGCGACTCGGTCATCGAGTCCCTGCGCAATGGCGCCACCTCCTACACCAGCAACTGGGGGTTGCAGGAGCTGAGGGAGGAGATCTCACGCTACATCCACGCCAAGTACGGCGTCGCCTATGACCCTGAGGAGCAGATCCTCGTTACAGTCGGCGTCAGCGAGGCCGTCGATCTGGTCATGCGCGCCCTGCTTGATCCCGGCGACGAGGTGCTCATCCCGGATCCCTGCTACGTCTCCTACGGCCCATGTGTCGAGCTTGCCGACGGCAGGCCGGTTCACGTCCCCACCCGGCTCCAGGACCAGTTCCGCCTCCGGCCCGGGCCGCTCGCCGACGCCTGCTCGGACCGCACGCGGGCGCTGCTGTTCAGCAATCCCAGCAATCCCACCGGTGCGGTCATGCGCCGGGAGCATCTCCAGCGCGTCGCTGAGGTGGCCGCCGACCGGGACCTGCTGCTCATCGCGGACGAGGTCTACGCGGAGCTGACCTACGAGGGCGCGCACGTATGCACGGCCTCGCTGCCCGGCATGTACGAGCGCACCCTGCTGCTCAACGGATTCTCCAAGGCCGATGCCATGACCGGCTGGCGCATTGGCTACGCCTGTGGCCCCGCAGACATCATCGAGGCCATGACCCGCATCCACGCCTACACCACCATGTGCGTGCCCATCATGGCACAGGTGGCCGCCATCGAGGCCCTCCGCCACGGCCAGGACGACCGCGCCCGCATGGTCGCCGAGTACGATCAGCGCCGCCGCGTCTTCGTCAACGGCCTCAACCGCATCGGCCTGGAGTGCTTCGAGCCCATGGGCGCCTTCTACGCCTTCCCGTCAATCCATCGCACAGGCCTGACCTCCCCGCAGTTCGCGAAGAGCCTGCTCATGGATCAGCGCGTGGCGGTCGTCCCCGGCAGTGCCTTTGGCGCCGCCGGCGAGGGGCATGTGCGCTGCAGCTACGCCAGCAGCATCGGCGACCTCCGCGAGGCGCTCTCCCGCATGGAGCTCTTTCTGCAGCGGCTCGATTCCGGTGAGGTCACGGCCGCCCAGTGAGGTCGCCTGGATCCCCATGACCCAGCCCCAGCAGCCAAGCCTCGCCGCGGCCTCCCGCCTCACCTGGTGGAAGCTCGGGCTGGCGGTGCTCTCGGGCCTCCTGGTCTACCTCTGCTTCCCGCCCGCCGACCTGGGGCCACTGGCCTGGATCGCGCTGATCCCGCTCTTCCTTGCCCTCACGCAGGTCCGGGCCCCGGCCGGCCTCGTTCTCGGGCTCGTCTTCGGCTTCACGTTCATGGGCCTCTGCGGCTCCTTCATGCTCAACTACGGCCGCTTCCCATGGTTCGCCACCATCGGCTTCGAGACCCTCTTCCTGGGCCTCTTCGGCTTTGCCGGTGCCGCCTGCAACCGCTCCCCGCACCCCGCTGTCCGCGCGCTGGGTGTGGCCGCGGCCTGGACGCTTGCGGAGATGCTCCGCGGCGGCATCGGTGCCCTCGGCTTCACCCTTGGCGACCTCGGCTACACTCAGCACGACACCCTCCCGATCCTTCAGGCCGCCAGCATGGTCGGTCACTACGGATTGGGCTTCTTCATCGCGCTTCTCAACGCCGCCGTGGCGCAGGCCGTCCTGGCCCTCGCCCCCGGCATCTGGGTCCGGCCGGCTATCCACCCCCGCCAGTTCGCCCAGCTCGCCGCCCGCACAGCCCTGGGCGGGTACATCCTCATCCTCCTCATCTATCTCTGGGGCGCGCTTGTGCTCAACAGCGCGAGGGCGGTCACTGACGAGCACATGCTGGAGGCGGCCGTCGTCCAGGGCGTTCTCGGCGACAGTGAGGACGCCACTGAAGAGGACGCGCGCGTGGCGCACGAGACCTATCTGACGCTCTCCCGCACCATCCCGGAGTCGGTTGATCTCATCGTCTGGCCCGAGGTGGCCGTCCCCATGGCCCTCAACCTCGCCCCCGACCTGGCGGAAGAGCTCGCCGAGTTCGCCGAGGAGAAGTCGGCCTGGCTGGTGACCGGCGCCTTCGAGCTGGCGGACGGGCGCGTCTACAACACGCTCTACCTGTTCTCGCCGGAGGGCCAGCAGACCGAGACCTACCGCAAGGTCATCCTGGTGCCCTTCGGAGAGTGCGTGCCCATGCGCGAGCGCTTCCCGTGGCTGGCCCGCTTCACCCTCCGCGACGTCGATTTCTCGCCCGGGGAGCGGCACAGACTCCTCCATCTCGGGGAATACTCCGCCGGCCCCCTGATCTGCTTCGAGGGGCTCTTCCCACACGCCGTCAGAGCCAACACCCGCCTGGGGGCGGACCTCATCATCCTCGCCACCAGCGACGCCTGGGCCGCCGGCACCCCGGAGATCGAGCAGCACTCCGTCACCGCCCCAGCTCGCGCCGTCGAGGCCCGACGCTACGTCGTGCGCGCCGGCACCTGGGGCCGCTCCCAGGTCGTGACCCCCTGGGGCGAGGTCCTGGCGGATGTGCCCGTCGCCCAGCCCGGCACTGCGTGGGCGGAGGTCGCGCCGCGCGAGGAGCTCTCCGCCTACCACCGCTGGGGAGACACGCCGCTGCTCATCGCCTGCGTCCTGTTCATGCTCGCCGGCTGGCTGGGATTGCCCCGTGTGCGGCACCGCGATGAGAGTGATGCGCGCGGAGCCAGCCAAGCGCGCGCCGAGGAAGAGGGATAACGGTGGCCGAGCCGCGGATCGCCGTGCTGTGCAATCACACCGATGGTGACGGCGGCCCCTTCTCCGGCCGCCAGCTCGTCAACCAGGCCTACCTCGATTGCCTGGAGGACGCCGGTGCCACCCCGCTGCTGATCCCTGACATGGCCGACGACCGCCTGCTGGCCCTGCTGGAGCTGGCCCAGGGGCTGCTGGTCACCGGCGGCGGGGACTTCGACCCCCGCTCCTACGGCCGGCAGCCGCACGCGAAGCTCGGCTCCATCAACCCCAGGCGAGACCATCTCGACCGCATCGCCATCGAGTTCGCGCTGGGGCGACCGGAGATGCCACTGCTGGCCATCTGCCGCGGCATCCAGGCACTCGACGTCGTGGCCGGGGGCACGCTCCTGCAGGACGTAAGCAGCGAGGTCGAGGGAGCGCTCAAGCACGGCCAGTCCGCGCCAGGCTGGTACCCCACGCACGACATCACGCTCGCCGAGGGCAGCCGCCTGCGCGAGATCCTCGGCTGCCAGCGCATCGGAGTGAACAGCTTCCATCATCAGGCCGTGGACCAGGTCGCGGACGGCTTCCAGGCGGTCGCGCACACCGACGATGGGGTCATCGAGGCTATCGAGCGGGACCACGGGGCCTTCTGCATCGGCCTGCAGTGCCACCCGGAGCTAATGGCGCCACGCGAGGAGCGCATCGCCGGCATCTTCCAGGCCTTCGTGGCGGCCTGCCCCTAAGGCGACGCCGCCACCGTCTTGTCGGCGTGGGCGGTGATTGTCCGGCTCGCGCCTCCGGGCCAGACGACCTGAGCTCCACGTTCAGGTACCGCGTGCCCTCGATTCACTCCGCGTGCATCTCCGCCACCAGCGCGACCATCGCAGCCCGCATAGCCTCATCCTGCCAGGTACACACAGAAGCGGCGGGCCCCGCGCCCGCCGCCATCTCATCCATCGTGACCTCTACGGCATCCCGGCCTGGTGGAGCTCGTAGAAGGTGCTGCTCACCTTCCGCACGTATCGCTGGGTCTCCGCGATGGCCGGAACCCGATGGCCCGCCGCCTCCACCGCATTGGGCCCTGCGTTGTAGCACGCCAGCGCCAGGATGACCCGCTGGTAGTTGGGAAGATCCCGATAGGCCGCGAGCTGCTCCGCCAGGTATCGCACACCGCCCTCGATATTCTGCTGCACGTTGCGGGGACTGACGCCCAGGGATCGCGCCGTGCCCGGCATCAGTTGCATCAGGCCCATGGCTCCCGCGTGTGATACGCACCCTGGGTCGAACCACGACTCCCACTTGATGAGCGCGAAGACCAGCTTGTGGTTGACGTTGTACTCCTGCGCGTAGTGTAGCACCCATCGGACGATGTTCGTGGCCTGCTGCCGGCTCAGCCGCGGGTTGTGCTTGAGCACCCACCGCCGCCACACATCGATGGCGTCCACGCGACAGGTGGCGACTGCCGCCGGCCGCGGAAGCTGCTGGGGCAGCTCCTGCTCGATTGCCGTGTCTTCGGCCTCCTCCGGCGCCCCCTCCGCGGGCTCCTCTCGCGGCAGGTCCCACTCTCTGACCCAGGCCTCCAGCACGAGGTCATTCGTCGGCGAGCCCTGTCGCTGGATGCTCGCGATGGCGGCGATCCGGTCGCCCACTCGCAGCGGCTCCACGCTCGCGGCGGCGTGCATCGCCACACTCGACCCATCGTCGAGTGTCATCATCACCGTCCGCTCCACCTCGCCCTCGGAGCCCACCGACGAGGACGCCATGCCGCTGACATCGCCGATCAGCTCCACCGTCGAGGTCTCCGCTCCGCCCACCGCCGTCCGCAGTGCCTCCCGGGAGGGGATCGCCACCGGCGCCAGGCGCTGCCGCGCAGCGAGATAGCTTGCGCATCCATCCATGCCTGGCTCGCCGTAGCCGAGGGCGCCGGCCATCACCAACATGGCCGGAGCCACCAGCAGCGCGTGCGCCGGGCGTGCCGTCACTCGCCCAGCGCCTCCTTCGCCACGTCGTCGAACGCCCTCCAGGTGTCCTCACCGAACAGCACCAGCACCACACGCTCCAGGCTCTCCTGCGGGCCCGCGAACTGCTCGATGGCGCTCAGCATCGCCCCGGCGCACTCGGTGACATCCACGCCCCCGACGCCCGTGCCAAACGCCGGCAGGGCCAGTGAGCTGACACCCAGCTCGTCCGCCAGCGCCAGGCAGCTCGTGGTGGTCTGGGCAATCAGCTCCGCATCCGTCTGCAGGTCCTGGCCCATCACCGCTCCGTGAATGACGTACCGATGGGGCAGATCGCCGGCGCTCGTCTCCACTGCCGAGCCGACCTCGATGGGACCCTTGCTGACCGCCTCGCGCTCGACCTGCTCGCCGCCCCTGCGCCTGATGGCACCGGCCACGCCGGCGCCCATCCACAGGTGGTTATTGGCGGCGTTGGCTATGGCCTCCACGTCGGCCTCCGTGATGTCGCCCTCCGCGACCTCCACGGTCAGCCCGTCAATCTCGTAGGCGCTCACGCTCGCACCCTCCCTGACGCTGCCCCCAGAAACACAAAACGGCCGCGCAGCCGAGCCTGCGCGGCCTCCGAATGCCCGCGCTCGGCCCGCATCTGCCTCTGAGCAGGCCGGCGAGAGACTATCGCTGGTACGCCCACGGGGAGTCGAACCCCGGCCCCCGGGCTGAGAACCCGGTATCCTCACCGCTAGACCATGGGCGCACCTTCTGCACGCACGTTATGATACCGAACCCGCCGCTCGCTGTCAACCCCGCCTCCGGCGGCAACAGACCGTGCCCGAGGCCCAGCCTACTGCACTCCCAGCAGCCTCGCCGCGTTATCCCAGTAGACCGCCTGACGCTCCTCGTCAGTCAGGTCCGCGCCCTCGAATATGCCCATGCTCCACGCCGGGTCCAGCAGGTCCATGTCCGAGCCGAACACGATCTGCCCCGGCCCGCACCGATCCAGCGCGTAGCGGACCCTTCCCCTCGTCGCCTGACTGGAACAGAAGTCCAGGTAGATGTTGCTGTGCGCCAGCGCCAGATCGACTGCCGCGGCGTAGCTGGCGGCGAACGAGTGGGCGATGATGATGTTCAGGTCACGGTACACGCGCGCCCACTGTGCCAGGTCCTCGGCCGCGCCGGGATGGATCTTCACGAGGCTCGTCCGCCGCGCGATCTCCGCCATGAGGTCGTGCATGCGGGGCTCGCCGGTGCCGGTCGCGGAGTAGTTGCAGTGGATCTTCACGCCCACCGCGAAGTCCTCCGGCAGGTAGCGGTCCATTTCGGCGCACGATTGGTCGAGGACGTTCGGGTTCGCGTACACGTACATCAGCAGCCACTCATGTTCGCGGGCCGCCTCCGCCATCTCCTCATTGCCCGACTGCATGTCGTAGACGATCGCGTGCGTGGACGAGGCCGCGACGTAGCGAATATCGTAGCGCTCGCACAGGTGCAGCAGCGACTCCACAGTCCCGGAGTTCGGGATGGCGAACGCCCAGTGCCCGAGATGTGCGTGCATGTCGATCTTCTGCATCTACACTCCCTCCCCCAGGAACGCCAGCGCATTCTCGCGCAGGTAGCGCCGCCGCTGCTCGTCGGTGATCTCAGCGTGCCGCGCCATCAGCAGCGGCGGCAGGAACTCCCGCACCGGCGAGTCCGAGCCGAACATGACCCGGTCCTCCCCGCAGTGCGCCATGATGACCTCCAGCGCGGAGGGGCTATCGTGCATGTGCGCGTCGCAGTAGATGTTGGGGAACTCCGCCATCACCGCCAGCAGCTCGCCGATGTTCGTGTAGCCCCCACCGATCAGCAGCACCGGTAGCTCAAGGTCCGCCAGCCGCTCGGCCACTCGCGTGGCCTCTCCGCAACTGCTCGCGGGCACGATCACCCGCGCCCCGAGCTCCGCCAGCGTCTCGCAGATCTTCACGAAGGGCAGGAACTCGAAGGGCCATCCCTGCACGTCGGGGAAGAAGCGGAAGACCCGGCAGCCCTCCTCGAACCGCCGCCGCACGTCCTCATGCGCGTCGAAGTACCGCCGAGGGTCCACAGTCGCGACGGGCTCCAGAGCGTCGTGCTCGGCACACAGGCGAAGGGTCTCATCATTGCCCTCCCGACCGGCGTAGTGCACAGCCCGCAGCGAGTGTGTGAAGGCTCGCTCCACCTCATGCCTCTCCAGGATCGCCAGCAGCTCCTCCACGCCCCAGCTCGTCTGGCGCGTCGGGTCTATCCCGAAGCTCGTGACCATGTCGATGATCCCGCCCACGGCACTCACCTCAGATGAACAGCAACCGGCCGGGAACCGAGGCCCGCCCCTGCAAACGGAAGGGAACTGCTACGCGCGTGACCTGCGCGGCAGCTCCCGTAGTCGCGCCCTTGAATGATAAGAGGGAGCTGGGAGAGACGTGTCGAGGAAAACGCAGCGCGCCCCCCGCCGATCACCGCCACCTGCGCTCTGGCATCGCCGGCCTCAGAAGTTGTCCGGGATGCGGTAGTTGGGCGCTTCCTCGGTGATCGTGATGTCGTGCGGGTGGCTCTCGTGCATCCCGGCGGAGGTGATACGGATGAAGCGCGCCTTCGTCTTCAGCTCCTCGACGTTCCTCACGCCACAGTAGCCCATCCCGGACTGCAGTCCTCCCACGAGCTGGTGCACCACGCCCGAGAGCGCGCCCTTATGCGGCACTCGGCCCTCCAGGCCCTCGGGAACCAGCTCCTCTTCCTCCACGATGTGCGTCTGACCGTAGCGGTCGCGCACCGACGCCCGATCCCGCATGGCCGCAATAGAGCCCATCCCGCGGTACTCCTTGTAGGTGCGCCCCCGGTAGAGCACTGTCTCACCGGGACTCTCCTCGGTGCCGGCCAGCAGCGAGCCGATCATGACGCAATCGGCCCCGGCCGCGATGGCCTTGGTGATATCGCCCGAGTAGCGGATGCCCCCGTCGGCGATGGTCGTCACACCCAGCTCGGCGGCGGCCGCCGAGCAGTCGTGGATGGCCGTGATCTGGGGCACCCCCGCCCCGGCTACGACCCGAGTGGTGCAGATCGAGCCGGGCCCGATGCCAACCTTGACGCCGTCCGCGCCGGCCTCCGCCAGGGCCTCCACGCCCTTGGCCGTGGCCACGTTGCCGGCCACCACCTGCAGCTCCGGGAGGTCGCCCTTCAGCGCCTTCACAGTGTCGATGACGCTCCCGGCGTGCCCGTGCGCGGCATCCACCACGATCAGATCAACGCCTCTGTCAGCCAGCACGCGCCCCCGGGCGCGGGCGTCCTCCCCCACCCCCACCGCCGCCGCCACGCGCAGGCGCCCGTGCGCGTCCTTGCACGCGTTGGGGAACTGGGCCACCTTCTCGATGTCCTTGATCGTGATCAGGCCCAGCAGGCGCCCATCTTCCTCCACCACCGGCAGCTTCTCGATCCTGTGCTCGTGGAGAATGGACTTGGCCTCCTCCAGCGTCGTCCCCTCCCCTGTGGTCACCAGCCCCTCCCGCGTCATGGCATCCGACACGCGCTTATCCAGGTCCGTCTCGAATCGCAGGTCCCGGTTGGTCAGGATCCCCAGAAGCTTACCGTCCGTATCAGTGACGGGCAGCCCCGAGATGTGGTACTCGGCCATGATCTGCAGCGCCTCGCGCACCGTCTGGTCGGGGCCCAGGGTGTAGGGATCGATGATCATCCCGCTCTCCGACCGCTTCACGCGATCGACCTCCACCGCCTGCGACTCCGGGTCCATGTTCCGGTGGATCACGCCGATGCCGCCCTCCCGAGCCAGGGCGATGGCCAGCCGCGCCTCCGTGACGCGGTCCATGGCGGCGCTGACGATGGGGATGTTCAGCCCGATCTGTGGCGTGATGAAGGTCGTGACCGAGACGTCGTACTTCTCGCTTTCCGTCCTGTCCGGAATCAGCAGAACGTCGTCGAAGGAGAGACCTTTCTTCTCGAAGCGCCCCTCCATCCTGTCACCTCCGTACCGATTGCTGCCTGGCTCCGCACTCGCCGGAATTGCCTCTCCTTCTACCCGTCCGCCCCCTGCACCCAAACCCGCGCTCTCTACGCTAGCGTCAGATTCGCCCAGATCTGCTCCCGATGCGGCCCCGGGTCGTTGAGGAACTCGAACTTCTCCGGGGCCTCGGCGCAGGCCTGATACATCGGCGTGCCCCAGGTCAGCCCCAGCTCAGGCACCTCCTGCACCTCGGCCCACCGCACCGCCGGCACGCCCTGAGCGTAGCTCTTGTTCTCCAGGTAGCTGGGGCTGCCCCCGTCACTGACCACGTACCACGAGAACCCGCGCGCATCCTGGACGGAGCCGTAGAAGGAGCTGAAGCGGCTGCTCACCCAGTTGCTCATCAGCAGCGGCTCGTCCAGCGTGTTCACCGTGACGTGGCCGTAGCCGGGCGGCATGATGATCTTCTGCCCGGCCTCCACCCGGCACATGATCACATCCTCCACCACGACCTCCTCCGGCGAGGCCCCGTAGTCGTCCACCGTCTGCATCACATACAGCGCCTCGCCGTGCAGCACCTCGTAGACCTCGGGGAAGGCCACGCTCTCCCCGGGGATGTTTGGATGGTAGTGCCCGGACGTCTTCATGAACTCCGGGCCCAGCGTCACGGCCCGGAATGCGCTGATGTCATACCGCAGACTATGCGCCTCATACAGCGCCGCATCCGCCGGCTGGCCGCAGTGGCGGTACATCCAGTAGATTACCTCCGGCCCCTCCGCGTCCGGGTCCATCAGCACCGGTCGGAGCGCATCCAGCTCGCGGGTGCTGTACTGCGGCATACGCATGTCAGGTCCGAAGGATACGCCACACGTGTCGGCGTCGAACTTCAGCGGATATCCCGCAAGGTCGCTCAGATCGATCATCGTGCTCTCACAACCTCTGTCACGCGTCCGTAGTGGGCTCCGAAAGCGCGCCCTGCTGCGTCATGGCCGCTGCCGCCGCTCCGATCACGCCGGCCTCGTAGCCCAGCGCCGCCGACACCACCGGCGTCCCGGCCATCGGTCCCAGCACCGTGCGCGCATAGCTGTCCCGAAGCGGTGCCAGGAAGGTCTCGCCCATCTCAGCGACCCCCCCGCCGATCACCACGACCGCCGGATCGATGAGCAGCGCGGCGTTGCCCACCGCCACTCCCAGCCACCGGGCAGCCTCCGTCACCACCCGCAGCGCCAGCGCATCCCCGCCCTCAGCGGCCTCCCCCACCTCCCTGCCCCTCAGCTCCTCCCCGGGCTGGTGGCTCAGCGCGCTCTCCCCGCCAGCCGCCAGCAGCTCCCGGGCCCGACGTGCCATGGCCGTCCCGGAGCTCACGGCTTGCGCGCACCCCCGCTTCCCGCACTCGCACGGCGGCCCGTCCGGCACCACCGTGAAGTGCCCGATCTCGCCTGCGCTGCTCGTCGCCCCAGTGCGGATCTTCCCGCCCAGCACCACCGCGCCGCCGATGCCCGTGCCAACGTTGACATACAGCGCGCTCTCCGCACCTTTCCCGGCGCCGAACAGCGCTTCACCCAGCCCGCCGGCGTCGGCGTCATTGACAAGGAATGTCCGTAGACCGAGCTCATCCGCCAGGATCCCCCCCAGCTTCAGGCCCTCCCATCCCGAGGACAGGAAGGACGTCCTCACGACTCCTTCGGCGACGTCAACCGGTCCCCCGAAGCCGATCCCGCCGGCCTCCGGTATGATCCCCGCCTCGTCCGCGACACCCCGGGCCAGCTCCGCCAGCGCCCCAACGGCACTCTCGGGCCTCGCAGGCGTGCTCCTCCCAGCGAGCGCCAGGACCCGCCCATCCCCGGAGATCATCGCGGCGCTGAGCCGGCTGTTCCCGACGTCGAGGCCCAGGAACGGCGTGTCTACCACATCCCTCAAGCCCTGTCTGACGAAAAGCGGTGAAGCTCGCGGCTTCACCGCTTCCTTCCGCGTCCGCGGCCCGGATTCCTTTCTGTACTCTCCTCACCGGGCCACCAGGACACCTCGGTCGCCGGCCTGCGGCTCGTACCCGGTCAGCGGGCGAGCGTGCACCACAGTCAGGCTCACGCTCTCCACGCGCACGGCCCCAACCGCGCTGCCGTTCTCACCCCGGTAGAGCAGCAGCACGTCGCCGGGCCGCAGCGCCGGCTCCTCCGGGCCGTCGATCACCACCCGCCCGTCGGGCAGCACGGTCACCACCGGGGCCTGGGTCGGATCGAATCTCGTCAGCGAGCGCACGATGTCCCCAGCCGCCTCGCCCAGGGCACGATCCACGACCTGCCCGATGGCGGCCACCTCGCCCGGCTTGCGCCGAGCCGACGCCACTCCGCGCACCGAGGCCAGGCTGCTCCCACCGATGGTCTCGATCAGCTCGGCCAGGACGGTCACCTGCGCCACGCCCCTCCGCTCGTTGACCGTGCATGTCCGCACCAGGCCCGTCACGGCCAGCGGCGAGCGACTTCGCTCCCCAAGCATCTGCAGGTAGCCCACGCCAAAGGGCGGCTGCAGGCCCTCAGACTCGCACAGTCGAAGCACCAGGCCGCGATCCACCAGCTCCCATGGCGCGGCCTCAGCCAGCTCAGCGTGAACCGCATCGGCGGCCCGCCGCCCGACCAGGCGGCCCGGCCAGTCGCCCGAATCTGTGAAGTCATAGACCGCCGCCCGCGGCCTCCGGACGTCATCATCGGCCCAGGCCAGCGCGCACAGCCCTGCCAGCACCACCGCAGCAGCCGCCCGCAGCCATGGCCGCGGGCGGCACTGCCTCCCCTCACAGCTCATCCGATCTGCCTCCCGGCACGTCACGGCTCCGCGGGCTCGACATACAGCGCATCCTCAGAGACGCGCATCTGCAGCCCGGCCGCCTCAGCGATCGAGCGCAGCGCCGCCTCCGCGGGTATCTCATCCTCCGTGGCGATGCTCACCCTGGCCCCGCTCACTGCGTTGTCCACGTGCACGCGCACTCCTGACTGCCGCACCAGCTCCGCCACTGCCTCGCGAATCGGCGTTCCCTCGAAGGCGAAGCTCACCGGCCGCTCCCGCGGCGGCACGGGCTCGGTGAACCGCCCCATGCTAACCGCAAGCTCCGTGTCCACCACCGGGTCGGTGCTCTGCAGGCGCATGTTCAGCACCTGCCTGCCCGCATCCCGGGCCAGCATCCTCACGCTCAGGACGGTCTCCTGCCCGGCCATCAGAGGCCCGTCGAACAGCACCCTGTCGCCCCTGACACCGACCAGATCCAGCTCATCCGAGCCGCTGACAGTGATCTGCGCGCGCGCAACATCCTTCTCGGTCTCCACGGCGATGGTGGCCGGCACGATCCGGCCTGTAGTCTTCTCGCTCGGTGGCGTGATCGATACGGTGAAGGGGCTGCCCTCCTCCGGCTCCGCAACCGCTACGCCATCGGCTCCGGCCTCGAGGTACTTCGGCTGCGGAGCGGCCAGGGTGCGCCCCGGCGCCATCCCCATCGTGCTGACCGCCCCCCGAGGCCCGGCCGGCCCTACAGCTCTCAGCATCTCCGCCCGATCCGCGTCCTCTTCCGCGGCTTCTTCGCGCATCTCTGTTGCGCCAGGCGACGGCACAAGCGCGTCGCTGGCGGGCTCGGTGTCCGGCGCGCCTTCCGCCTCCGCCTCGACCGGAGGCGGTGGGAGCGCGACACTCGGCTCACGCATGGATGAGACGCGCGGCGTCTCCCCCGTCTCGCGCGGCGCCTCTCGGTCGCGCTCAGTCGCCCCGACCCCCGCCCCGCCACCGCCCGGGCGGGCCGGCGGCGCAGCGGGCGGCTGCTCCTCGACCTCAGCCTCAGGGGGCGGCGCTTCCTCTGTCACCTCGCGCAGGAGGTCTCCCGCGTCCTCCATCTCGGCCGCGGGGGCCTCCTCTGCGACCGTCTCCTCGAGAGCCAATCCCTCTTCCTCCACCGCCGGAGCCTCCGGCGGTGCCACGACCTCCTCCGCCACCTCCCCCGCGGGGGGCGGCGGCTCCTCCGCCATGGTCTCCCTGGCCCGCGGACCGAAGTCGCCGATGGTGCCATCGCCCTGGAAGACCGTCGTTCCGGCCCAGATGAGCAACAGGGCTGCCGCTGCCGCGGCCACCGATGCCACCACGTAGCGCACGCGGCGCCAGGCGGGACGCCTCTCAGGCTCCCTCGCGGCCGTCGTCGGGATCCGTCGCAGACGCTGTCTGAGCTCCGCCGGCGGCGCCACCTCCGGCAGGGCGTGGATGGCGGAGACCACCGCGCGAAGCTGTGACAGCTCGCGGGCGCACTCCTCACACTCGGCGAGGTGTGCCCGGACCTGGTCCTCCACGTCCGGCGGCAGCTCCCCCTCGATGAAGTCGGTCAGTCTCTCCCGGCAGAACTCACAGGTCATGCGTGGGCAGTTCCTCGCAGCTCGGCGTGGTGGGCGTGCCATCGATATGACGGGCCTATCCGCCGAAAAGTTCCAGGTGCTGCGCCATCTCGTCTTTGAGCGCCCCGCGCGCCCGGTTCAGTCGCGACTTCACCGTTCCCAGGGGGATCTCCAGCACGTCGGCGATCTCCCGGTACGACAGCCCCCGAATGTCGTAGAGCACAATCACGGTGCGGAAGTCCACCGGCAGCCGTGCGATGGCCTCATGTACCAGCCCCTGCAGCTCTCGTTGCTCCGCCGTCTGCGCCGGCTCCGCAGTCTCGTCGGGCAGGTCCCGCTCCCCAGCCGGCTCACCATCGTCGTCCTCGTCGGTGAGGCTGAGCGGCTCGTTCTTGCGCCGCCGGAGCTCGTCCAGGCAGACGTTCATCGTGATTCGATACAGCCACGTGCTGAGGCTGGCATCGCCGCGGAAGGAATCCAGCGCTTCGTAGACGCGCAGAAACGTGGTCTGCGTGGCATCCGAGGCGGCACTCGACCGACCGAGCATCCGGTAGGCCGTGTTGTACACGCTGCGGTAATGGGCCTCCACCAGGAGATCGAAGGCCTCGTCATCTCCCGCCCTGGCGGCCCGTATCAGCTCTTCGTCAGAGAGGTTGGCCGCTGCCGCGTCCGTGATTCTCATGGTCAAAGCCGCGTCCTGTACGCCCGCTCGCCCTCGATCCACACCTCAATCCGCTTTCCCGCTCGCCCGTAGGTGTCGAACTCGATGCGGTCGCCGGGTCGGTGCAGGCGATCGTATCCCACATCCAGCGGGCTCCTGTACCCCTCCAGGATCTTCACCCGCTGCAGAGGGTCCCCCATCGGCACCACGACTTCAATGCGACGGAACAGCACCGGCACGGTGTCGCCATCGTCCGTCTTTACCCTCACTTGGCCGTACTCCGGCCCCCCGCTGGTCTTCACCGAAACTCTCTCCCCGCGCGCCGCCTTCCCTCCCGGAGATGGATCCTGCCACACGATCTCGCCCTCCGGGGCCGGCGAGCGAGTCTGCCCACTCGCGGCCAGCCCCAGGCCGCTCTCCTTCAGAAGCCTCCTCGCCTCCTGCACCTCCAGACCGATCAGCCGGGGCACCCGCACCTGTGCCGCGCCCTGACTCACAACGAGGGTCAGCTCACGCCCCTGCCGCACGGTCATCCCCGGCTCCGGCATGGTCGCCGCCACCTCCCCGGCCGGGTGATCGCTGCGGTAGACGCGCCGGATGTCTCCCACTCCCAGCCCGGCGGCCCCGAGGCGTTCGCGCGCCTCCCCCATTGGCATCCCCACCACATTCGGCACCGGCACCTGCTGGGGGAGCCGATCGAGGAACCACAGAGCACCGGCCGCGACCGCCCCTGCGATGACCGCAGCCGTCAGGATGGTGGTCAGCATTCCCAGCAACAGGCTCGCAGTGAAGTGGATGACCTTGTTCATGATCCCATCCGGGCCGTCGGTCGTCCGCGAATGCCTGTCGGCGGCCAGCCTCTCCTTCGCCCATACCTGCCGCACTCGGCTGGCGGCCTGAGGCGCCCCCGGCACTGGCCCGTCGGCATCTCGCATCAGCCCGGCACCGGCCCGTCTGACCGCCCCGGCGTCCGCGCCTGCACGACCACTGCGGTCGATCGTTTCACGCGCGACCTCGGCCCACTGCCGCACGTCCCGCCCTGCCGCTTCCGGCTCCTCGGATCGCCCCCCGGCCAGCGCCGCGCCCGTCAGGTAGATGCCTCGGCCGTCCGACACCAGCGTGTCGGCACTGACCCGGCCGTGCACGAGGCCGTTCCGCTGCAGATACGCCAGCGCCTCCAGCACCCCCAGCAGCCCTTCCTCCAACCGCCCTCCCCGCGGAAGCCGGCACCGCGGATCGTCCAGCCGCCGGGCGCGCCCCAGCTCCTCCATAACCTGCACGCCATCGTCCCCGATTCGCACCCCAGTCACCCGACACAGCCCGGGATGTCGCAGGCGGCAGGCCCGATCCACCCGCTCCCGGAGCTCATCTCGATCCAGGCCGTCAGACTGCCGACGGCGGCTGATGAGCACCCGCCCCGCCCCGTCGGCGGACGGCTGCACCTCACGCTCCCAGTCGTGCCCCGCCTGGGAGTCGACCGCGTCCCGACGCCGCTCATTCAGACCTTCCACCCTGCGATCCATGGAGTCAGCATGCCCGCGCACGGCTACTGCACGACCGCCCGCAGGGCGTCCTCCACCGTTGCCACGTCTACATCCTCGACGATCACGAAGCTCCCGATCTCCGGGACCAGAGGAAGCCGAAGCCGCCCGCCGACGATCTTCTTGTCGCGGCGGAGCGCCGCGGCGGCCTCATCCGCATCCACTCCCGTCGCCACCGTGGGCAGCCCGTAGGCCTCAATCAGCTCCCGCTGCCGTTTCGCGGTCTCCTCCGCGGCGATTCCAAGGTGCACGGCCAGTCTGCTCTCGGCCACCATACCGATGCCCACCACCTCGCCGTGCCGCAGGCCCCACTGCGGTGCAGCGCGCTCCAGGGCATGCCCCACTGTGTGCCCGTAGTTGAGCACCGCCCTCACGCCCTGCTCCGTGGGATCCTCCGCCACCACCTCCGCCTTGATTTGACAGTTGCGCGCCACCAGGTACTCCCTCGCCGCACGGTCACCTCTCAGCACAGCCTTGCGACTTGCAGCCATGAAGTCGAACATCTCGGTGTCGAAGCAGCAGGCGTGCTTGATGATCTCGCCCAGGCCCGAGCGCACCTCGGCCTCCGGAAGCGTGTGGAGGGCCTCCACGTCGGCGAAGACCGCCCGCGGCTGGTGGAAGGCCCCGATGAGGTTCTTCCCCGCGCTGAGGTCGATGGCCGTCTTCCCCCCCACGCTGCTGTCCACCTGGGCCAGCAGGGAGGTGGGCAGATGAACAAGGTCGATCCCGCGCATGTATGTCGCCGCCGCAAAGCCCGCCAGGTCGCCCACGACCCCTCCGCCGAGCGCGAACACCGTGCTGCCCCGATCCAGGCCGGCGGCGGCCATCCCCTCGCACAGCTCTCCGTAGACGCTCAGTGACTTGCTGGCCTCCCCATCGGGGACCGTCAGCACCCGGACGTCCCAGCCCTCGGGGCGCAGCCCCTCCGCGGCTCGCTGGGCGTAGAGCGGGCCGATGCGGTCGGTCGTCACCAGGGCCGCGCAAGTGCCAGCGCTTGGGGCCGGATACAACTCCCCCAGCTCCCCGAGCAGTCCACGCCCGACGACCACCTCATAGCTCGCCCCCTCCACGCCCACGGGCACCCGCGTGCGCTGCGGTGTCAGCCACCGTGCTCGCGGGTCCTCGTGCAGCAGCGCCAGCACCTCACCGCAGACATCCTCGGCAGCCCTGCCCGTGGTCTCCACATGGTAGTCAGCGCGCGCATAGGCCTCCTGGCGCGCATCCAGCAACTCGGCAATACGCTGGGCCGGGTCCGCCACCTGCAGGAGCGGGCGGGTTTCATCCCCGGTCGTGCGCTGCAGGATCTCCTCCGGCTCGGCGGTGAGGCAGATGATGGGGCCCGCCTCCCGGAGCGCCTGCACGTTCGCCTCCCGCAGCAGCATGCCGCCCCCC
>JAYENL010000271.1:0-4853 GCA_034722055.1 Armatimonadota bacterium | reverse complement strand
CGGCGATGCTGCTGAACTGGATGGCCCTGCGCAACCAGGAGCCGCAGGTCCGTCCGTGGGTGGATCGCCTGATCCTGCGCTTCCTGCCGGCGGACGTCGTTAACGATGAGTACGAGTTGACGGCGGAGCTGCCGGTGCGCACGTTCTTCCGCCAGCCCATGCCCCTCCGGCTGCATGTCGGCTACTGGCCGCTGGATACTGGAGGAGCCGAGGAGATCCGGATTCAGCTTGCGCTCTCGCGCGGCGCCGGCCGCATACTGGCCTCTCGCGAGGTGGGCTGGCCGGCCGGCGAGGTCCGCCGGCAGTCGCTGGAGCTGCCCACCGACGGGCTCGGTGACGGCGTGTACTCCCTGCGCGTCCGGTCCTCGCTGGACGGTCAGGGCTGGACGGAGCGCGTGCTGACGGTGCGGCTATGCGGGCAGGCGCATGCGGCGGAGCTGGCGTGGCGGGACGAGCAGCCCGCCGCCTGGGCGCGGGCGCAGCGGGTCAACGAGCGCCTTCGGGGCTTCGTGGGCAACTACGCGGTGATGCCACGCAACGATGACGAGGAGGCGACGGTGGACATCGACGAGCTGGTGCGGCTGTGCCGCGAGGCCGGGCTGGACACCTTCGACTGGACGCTGTCGCGGCGCTACGAGGATTTCGTGGAGTTCCTGGACGTGGCCGATGAGGAGGGGATCGATGTCTGGGCCACGCTGTCATCGCCGCGCTCGATGGCGACCGCGCACGATGGCGGCTACCCGCCGCACTACACGGACTACCACGCCTGGGCCGAGGAGCTGGCTCGGCTGTCGCTGGCGCACCCCAGCCTGGTGGCGTGGGTCATCGACGACTTCGACGGCGACACCGGCGGCGTGCTGACCCAGGGGTACGTCGCGGAGATGGTGGCGAAGCAGCGGGCCATCAACCCCGAGCTGGCCTTCGTGCCCGTGATCTACACCGAGTTCATCCGCCACACCCCGGACTGGATGCTGCGCTGGGGCCGGCACACCGATGGCATCATGTGGCCCTACCGGCCGCTGGAGCAGACCGACGATCTGGCGGAGGAGGCCGCCGACGCCCGCGCCTGCGTGGGCCCCAACCACGGCCTCTACATCAACGTCTACTGCACCTCGACCTCGTGGCACCGCCAGCCACCGACGGGCGACTACGTGGCATCGGCCATGCGCATCGCCGGCCCGCTGACTGACGGCATGCGCCTCTACTGCCTGCCGTGGAGCGAGACCGACAGTCGCCATCGGGCCGCGGTGCAGGTCATTCACCGATGGGAGGCGGGCTAGTGTTGACTTGCGCAATTCCGCGTACCTTGATGACGGGCACAGTCGGCGCTTGGTTGCCTCAAAAACGCACCGTGTCCGGTGGAGGGGCCGCCGGGCGCGCAGCGCCCGGTGAGGCCTGTCAGCGTCGCGAACAGGCGAGACCGGAGGTCTCCTAAGGTTCCACCCCGGCCCGGTAGATAGCTCTACCCAGCGGCTAAACGGCGCGCAGGCGGGGGCGCCTGCGCTGATGGTCGGGCTGGAAGCCCGACCTACACGAGTGGGCCGGGGTGGAACCTGGGAGGTCCTTCGCTGCGCTCGGGACCTCCCACCGCTCGCTTTGCTCGCGGCGGCCCCTCCATGCTGGCGCCATACGCGGCACGGTGACGCTGCACAATAGGCGAACTCCCGTCACTGAGCACTGGGTGTCAGCGCTGGAGCTCGACATCCACCACCATGGGGTGGTAGGGCGCGAAGTCGAGAACCAGCGTCTGCCCCTCGACCTCCACCGCCTCCCCGCTGAGACGGTCGGTCGCTGAGGCCACGCCCTCTCCCAGCACCAGGCGCACGTCCTCCAGCGGCCGGTCCTCGGGATTGACCGCGACCAGGTGCAGGCGTCCCTCCCCCGCACGCTTGAGCAGCGTCTCAACGGGCGAGTCCTCGGCGAGCCCGGGCTGCAGCTTGGCCTTTGGCGCCAGCACCACGTCCTCGCAGGCGCGCAGCTCCAGGCCGATCCTCTGCATGTCCGGCCACTGCTTCCGGTCGCGCTTGTAGCCGTGGTAGAAGGAGTACCAGATGACGCCCTTGGCCTCGGCGGCCACGGCCAGGAAGGCCATGCAGCGCATCTCCCCGGCGGTCGGGAAACGCCCGCCCTCATAGCCGTACCACTGCAGCACCGCCCACACGGGCTTCTCGTCATTCACCGTCCGCCGCGCGGATCGGACCGCCCGCGACACGAGGGTCAGCGGGTGAGCCATGTCGGCCCTGATCGGGTAGGGGTCCGGCATGAGCACATCCAGGTACCGGACGAAGCGCGGGTCCGACCAGCCCACCTGGCAGAGCACCTTCGGATGATACGGGTCGCGGCTGTCCGCCATCTCGTAGAGGTAGCGCACCTCTTCGGGCGCACGCCCGCTGATGACCGGCTCATCGTAGAGATACCACGCGCCCAGTCCGGGGTGGCCCTTCCAGCGGTCGATGAACTCCGTCATCAGGCGCTCGGCCTCGGGAGCGTCGCCGGACATCAGACGGCCGAAGAAGCCATCCTCGCCATCACCGCGGTAGCCGAAGCCGAGGAAGGCGCGCATTCCGTTCTCCGCTCCCGCATCGAGGTAGCGTTGCCAGTCCCAGTCGCTGTCGGGCGCCAGCCGTCCGGGACGCTGCGAGGCGTAGGTGTGGTACCAGGTGTATCCGGCCGCCGCGACCTCGTCGGCGAGGTGCGGGTAGTCCATGGAGTAGAAGCCGGTCGGGAAGTGTGGCTCGCCGTTGATGAGCATGTTGTTGTGCCGGTCGAACCAGATCTCGGTCTCCGCCGGAGGCAGCTTCTCGACGGGCAGGTCGCTCACCGAGGCCAGCACCTCGTTGTCGGCGGCGCAGAGCTGCACATCCACGGCGTAGCGTCCCTCCGCCAGCTCCGCCGCCGGCAGGCGAACGACCGTTGGCCGCCGGGTGGCCTCCGCCGCGGCCATCTGCAGCGTCTGCCCCCCGCCCGTGAGCCGCGCGATTACCCTGAGGCCCTGCGCCTCCGGATCGCGCACCGCCACTTGCGCCTCCACCTCAATAGCGTCGAGGGTCATGGAGCTGAAGATGCGCCCGCGATACCAGGGCCTCACCACCCGGGCGGTCAGGATGGGCGCGACGATGAAGGTCTGCGTGGGAGCAACGCAAAGGGGGTGCGCGCCCTCGCGATCCAGCAGCGACGCCGCCACCTGCCACTCCCCCCGGGCGTCGATCTGCAGCGGCAGCTCCACCTCTCGGTCCGCGCCCGGCTGCACCATCGTCTGTCGCTCGATCATCCGGACGTCGCCGCCCGGCGTGCCCACCTCGGCCCGAAGCGTCACCTCCATGGCCTCATCGGACGCGCTCTGCACCAGGAAGCGCATGGCGGCCGGGCCGGGCGTGGGATCATCCACCTCCAGGAAGCTGACGGTCGCCGGTGGCCGCGCGACGTCGGCCAGCCCCACGAGGTCGCCGAAGCGATGCGGGGCGTGGAAGCGGCTGCCCGTCGCCGACCAGGCGGAGTACTCCCGGCGGTCGGGCAGGTGCCTCTCCCGGCAGATGTTGAACCCCCAGATGTCGCCGGAGCCCGCGACCGCGAGGGAGGCGAAGGGGATGGACGCCTCGACGCTCCAGTGCTTCTCGCCCTCCGCCGCGGCGGCGCTCCAGCCAGAGTCGAAGGCCGTGCCACCGACTGCGCCCTCACCGACCGACCCATCGTAGCGAGTGCCGATGGAGTTGACCGCCAGGTGGTAGTAGGTCTGGTGATCGTTGTCCGCGTCGATGAAGATCTCCACGACCTGGTCGCGGAAGATGCCGCTGGCATCGGTCTCGGTCGTCTCCGAGGTGGCCTGGTCCATCATCGGCTCCTCGCAGCGGGCGGCGACCAGCAGGTTCAGGCCGTCGTGGCAGACCCAGGCCTCGGTCTCGGCCTCCGGCCCGGAGCCATCGCTGATGATGACGAGGCCGGCGATGTGCCCGGCGCCCGCCCACTCGCCCTCGCCCAGCCTCCCGTCGATCGCCGGCGGCTCATCCACCTGCGGCGCGCGCAGCTTCGGGCACCAGCCGTCGGCCGGTCCGCCGGTGTCCTCCAGCGGCACCACCTGGACCTCATCGAACCAGGCCGTGGCGCCGTCCAGGCGGTTCAGCAGCAGGAGCAGGCAGCGGGATGCGTTGCCCGCCACCGGCACGCGCCGGGCGAAGTGCTGCCACCGGTTGAGCGTCGTCTCGCGCGAGCCCAGCGAGTAGTAGGCGTCCCGGGCGTTGGGCCTTGAGACGATCACGTATGCCGCGATGCCCTTGCCCGCCGCCGAGCGCTTCATGTCGAGCTGGAAGACGTACTCGCGGCCGGTCTCCAGGTCCAGCCTCTGGGCGTAGTCCACTGTCTCACCCTGGCTGGTCAGCCGCAGGCACCGCCCCCGATCCGGGCGCGCCACCACCTCAGCCCGCTCGGCGGGATAGGCGTGATTGCGGTACCACCCCGAGGTGCCGTCCTCGAAGCTGCCGTTGACCACCCCGTCCTGCGCCGCGGCCGGGACGGCCACGGCTACGCCGAGCAGCACGGCCGTGAGCATGCGCATGGAATGCCTCCGTTGCTCTGGAAGTGGCGTGGGCCGGGATGGAACCTGTGAGATCACTCGCTGCGCTCGCGACCTCACACCGCTCGCTACGCTCGCGGCGGCCCCTCCATCCCGGCAACAGTTCTGTCACTGTGGGCCAGGACTATGCGGAAGGCCTGGCATGCAGCCCTACCGGCCGGTCCGCTGGGCCTCCTCGACGATGTGCCGGAAGAGCGCCTCGGCGGCCTGCCGCGGGCCCTCGCGCTCCATCCCGTCGATGCCCAGCCGGGTGCGAATCGTAACTACTCACGTTGCCACTTCT
>JAYENL010000270.1:0-4858 GCA_034722055.1 Armatimonadota bacterium | reverse complement strand
CGACGTCGCCCGGTACCTGCTCGAACGCGGGCTGAAGTGGTGAGCAGAAACGCATAAACGCCCCGCCCCCGGCGACTAGCCGAGGGCGGGGCTGTGAACTGCCTGGGGTGGGCCAGGTGCGTCAGAAGGTCACATCAACGTGCGCACCGACGTATCCCACCCACGCCTCGTTGTAGTACCCGGTTCCGACGCATGGCGCTTGACCGGGAAGCACATCCACGCTTAGCCCAAGTCCGACACGTCCCAATGGCTTGCAGAGGTCGAACCATCCACGGTGTTTCGCGACCTCGGCTACCTGCCAGCTCAGCGCCTCTGCGGTCTCGTGCCCGATACTGGGGATGGGCTTCACCACGGCGGCCGCGTCCGGTTCCTCCAGCCAGCTCAGCAGCCCATCCGCCGCCGCCGGCGCGACCGACGTGCACAGCGCCAGCAGCAGGACCAACACCGTTGCTCTCATGTCACTCCTCCTTCCTTAGGTACAGCTTCCCCTGCTCCTTCCGCCTGTCGATCAGCTCGTAGCCGGTGGCGTCGGCGATCTCCCGCACCGGCACCCAGTGCTGGTCCCTGTGGAACAGCGGCCTGATGGCGTGCTCATAGCCAGGCAGCACTACTACCCAGTCGGCCACCGATACTGGCACTTCTTCATCACGCAACTTGCGGACGGTTAGCTCCGTCGCCTCGAAGTGCATGGGATCCTTCATCGACGACCAGTTCCCGCCCCACGCAAAGCCCCATGGGGCGAAGAACGCGTTCAGCTGGCGCAGTGATGGCGCGATCTCCCACGGCTGGCAGTAGTAGTTGGTGCGGGAGGACCGATACTCGCTGCCGTCACGGCGCGCGAGGTGGTGCACGTTGAGGTCCACGGCGATCCCCCACGCGTGCGGGGACCAGGGGGCGGGCGGCGGCTTGTGCCCGACCCGCCGGCAGTTGTAGGTCCCGCCGTAATCGTCCATGTCAATGAGGTCCTCGCGGCCAGCAGCTTCGATAGCCCGAAACACCTCGACAAACGCGTCCGCCACCAGCTCGTGGACGTACATCCGACCGATTATGGGCACCCGGACGACGGTCAGGTGTCCGCTGTCGCACTGCCTGCCGAACCAGTAGCCAACGTGCGTTGGTGTACCGGCGTCTCGGGCACGGCGGCTCAGCGGCTTGATGACGCCATCTCTAAGCGGCATCGCGCACCTCCCGCAGAACAAACTGCGTACACAGCGGAACACTACCGAACAAACTCAGCCTCCTGCATGTGGGGCGCGGGCATGGCCAGCTCCGGCAGCTCGTCCGCATCCGCCGTCAGCAGGTTGTACGCGCGCCGGTAGTAGCTCCAGCCCAGCGGCCCGCGCACGCCGTACATCCGCTGCCGCTTCGCCAGGATGCTGTCCTTGTGGCGCCGGTAGCGATACAGCGGCACATCCAGCACCGCCGGCGAGCCGTAGAACCGCAGCAGGAGCAGGTGCCGAAGGGCGTCCTCGTAGAGGATGTTGCTGAACAGGCCCAGGCGGTCCAGGACCTCCCGCCGGAACATGGACGCGGAGCCTGGCTCGACGTTGGTCTCCACCTGCCCCATGCGGAAGTCCCAGAACGACCTCCCCGTCCGCCGCCACTTCGCCCAGCCACTGGTGGGCAAGTCCTTATCCTCCACGTCGCGGCCCTGGTCGGCTAGCCATCGGTACATCCGGCATATGACCCAGGCCCGCTCCGGCCGCTGCTCCAGCACCTCCACCCGTCGGGCCAGGCAGCCAGGCAGCATCTCGTCATCGCTGTCGAAGGTGCAGATGTAGCGGCCAGCCGCCATGCGCAGGCCCCGGTTGCGGCAGTGGGCGATGCCCTGGTGGGGGATGCTTAGCACGGTGACACGGCTATCGCGGCTGTACTGGGCCAGCACCTCGTCCGTGCCGTCGGTGCTGCCGTCATCCACCGCGAACAGCTCCAGCGTGACGCCCTCCTGCGCCAGGATGCTGTCGATGGACTGGGCCGCGTAGGGCGCGTGATTCCAGGCGCTGAGCAGGACGGTCACGTCCACCTCCGACCGCGGCTCGCTGGCGTCGCGGTGCAGCCGGCAGTACTCCAGCACCAGCTCTGGCGTCAGGGACGCCAGTGTGTCCTCCGAGCGGCCACCGTAGCCGCCCCGCGCCGCCCGCAGTCGCGGCAGCACAGTGTGATCGCGCCGCGCTGGCAGCACGTTGGTGGCGGTGGCGTAGCCGGTCACCGCCGGCTCCCCGCAGCCGGGGAACAGCACAATGGCCGGCGTGTCGGTGGCCGCCGCCAGATGGTTCATGGCGCTGTCGGTACAGACGGCGAACCGCACCCGCTGCAGCAGCGCCGCCGTCTGCCGCCACCCAATTCCCCGGAAGTCCTCCGCAGAATCGATGCGCTCGTCCCTCGTCCCTCCCACCTGCACGGGCGTCAGGCCCATCTCGCGCAACCCCCTGCACAGGGCCTCCCCGTGCGGCCACGTGTTCGTCGGCTTCTTCCCTGCCAGGTGGACCGCCACCGCTGGTCGCAGCGGGTCAACGCGGCGGAACGTCCGCACCCGCTCCACGATGGTCGGGTAGACGTCCCCCACTGTCCCGAGGTCCGGCCCCTGTATGCCCAGGTGGCGGCATTGGAGCCTGATGGCGTGCGTGCGTTCCGCCCACGCCTCCTCATGCGTGAGGTCTTTTCGCACCTCCCACCCGTGCGCCGGGATGCCGCCAACGGCCTGATGCACCCAGGGGTTGGTCTCCACCAGCGGCAGGTACTCCGGCTCCGTGGCGAAGATGAGCTGCCGCTGGCTGTTGCGCAGGCTGTACTCTCGCGCGGTGGCCGTGGCCATGATCACGTCGCCTGCGCCCCGGGGCCGCACGAGCAGCGTGAGGCGGCGCTGGTCGCGATTCAGCGCCCGATACGTCTCCATCCTCTCACCACCTCTCTGCCGCGCGGCGGTTGCGCTCGAGGTTGTACAGGCCCTGCGAGCCCACAACCGCCACCACACCTGCTATCAGCCGCTCCCACCACTCGCCCGGCGTTGCGGCCGCGGCGCTCATGAACGTTACCAGTGCCGCCACCGCCAGCTTCCGCTGCCGCGGGGCGAACTCAAACGCCGGACGCCACCGGCGGATCAGCGCCACCGCCAGCGGCGCCAGCACCATCACCACCGTCACCACCAGGGCCTGTTGCGTCTGCAGCTCCTGTGCCAGCCACCAGTCCCACATGTCTCTCGCCTCCTGTACATCATAACGCCGACGCCAACTTGGCGCCGGCGCTTGCTCGTCAACGGCGCGCGGGTTAGACGCTGACGCTCGCCGGGATGTTGGCGAGGATGTCCGGCGGTTCGCTGCTGCACTCAAACGCGCCGTCGGCCGCCAGCTCCAGCCGCGTCAGCCGCACGCCGCCAGCCGTCTCCCCCGCTACCCACAGCTGATCATCGGCCACCAGCAGGTCCCGCACCTGGGTGTAATCGGTCAGCGTATGCCACAGCGTCCAGCCGCTCGGCGTCCGCTTCCAGAGGTCGCCGGCGTTGACGCCGGCCGCATACAGGTGCCCGAGCCAGTGCGCCAGGGCCCGCACGTCGCCGGTGCCCAGGTCCGCGTCCTGCGCCCAGGACGGCACGGATACCCAGATCGCTGCCGAGGCGCCGGTCCCCAGGTACATGGTCCCGGTGCCCATCTCCTGCATGCTGTAGACGCCGGCGGTGCCGGTGTCGACCACCTCCGTGAGGCTGCCAGCCTCCCACCGCTGCAGGCTGCCATCCGCACAGCCTATGGCCACCACGCCGCTTTCGGCGGCCATGACGTTCCCCGGTGCCGGCAGCGCCGCCAGCAGTTTGGTGATGGGGTAGCTCCACTGGTACAGCTTGGCGCCGGCGGCCGTGTCCACACCCACGTAGCCGGCGTCGTTATCCGCCGCCACCGCCGAGTACCCCGTCGCGTCCGGCAGCCCCACCGGCCAGCTCAGCTCGCCGGTATCACAGTCGACCACGACGAACTTGTTGCCTGCGACGAGGATCTTCCCGTCGAGGTGGGCGCCGTCGTACGCCGCGCTCAGTTCCGGTAGCGTCCGCCACTGCACCCAGTCGCCGTCCTCCAGCGCCCACAGTGCCTGCGGGCCGGTGGTCAGGAGCAGCGGGCCGACGTCCGGCGCGTCGATCAGCCGCACCGCCGCCGTCGCCGTGACGTCCCAGTAGGCGTCCACCAGCGTCGGCTCCGCCCGCAGCGCCCACCGCACCGTATCCCCCTCCGCCGGCAGCCCGTGCACCTGGTGCGGGGTGATGATCTGGAACTGGCTGAAGTCGGTGACGTTCCCGGGCACGTGCACACCGCAGGTCACCTGGTAGACCTCCCGCGGGTCGGTAGGCAGCTCCTCCCGCAGGAGCACCGTCAGCAGCGTGCGGCGAAACGTCACGTCCCGCCGCCACATATCCTCGACCGAGGTGATGGGCACCTGCTTGCTGATCAGGTACTTGGTCATGGTGGCCTTGGACCGGTTGAGTGTCACGCCCACCTCGTCGTACGCTATGTTACTGGCGGTGTCGGTGGCCGACACGCGGATG
The DNA here is from genome assembly GCA_034722055.1 of Armatimonadota bacterium. Taxonomy (GTDB): domain Bacteria; phylum Armatimonadota; class Zipacnadia; order Zipacnadales; family UBA5352; genus JAYENL01. The sequence goes on along the minus strand of JAYENL010000270.1, from coordinate 327 downwards.
GTGTGGCTGCCGTTGGCCCAGCCGCTGGTCTGCCACGTCCACTCGTAACCGTCGGCGCCGGCGTTCTCCTCCATCAGCGTCTCCTGCAGCTGGCCGTCGATCCAGAACTTGACGCTGGCCACCTGCACGTTGTCGATGACGGTGGCGTTGACGGTGACCTCATCGCCGATCTCCTGGCTCTCGGTGGGGGTGTTGATGGTCACGACCGGCGGGTCGGTGTCGCCGGCGGCGTCCAGCGTCACCACAATGCTGTCACTGCCGGTCTGGCCGGCGGTGTCGGTGGCCACTATGGTGATGGTATGCTGGCCGTTGGACCAGCCCTCGATC
>JAYENL010000269.1:0-22082 GCA_034722055.1 Armatimonadota bacterium | reverse complement strand
CAACGGCACCAACGGCCGCAGCCCCAGAGACACCCGTGGGGCAGGCTTCCAGCCTGCCATCGCCGGCAGCGCGATTCTCGTTCGAGCCAGCCCTCAATGGTACGGCAACGGATGCGGGCCTTTCGGCCCGCGTCGGGCGTAGGCACGCCCGACCTCCGTACGGCACGACAACAGCCGCGGCAGCAGACGACTGCGAATGACCACCGGGGGGTTGTCATGCACTCGTTACGCGCGTTGTCCGCGTAGGTCGGCCTGCGCCTGACGTCATTTGTCAGGCGCAGGTGAGAGCGCGCGACCGCGCACTCTCAGCTTCCAGCCCGACATGCATCAGACGCCGCCGCACCGCATGACCACGGTACCTGAGGATGAAGGGGCGCCCCGGGAGGGCGGCGAAGGCGCGCCCTGCCGCCACAGCTCCCCGCCTGGAGGACGCTCATGACGTCCCGCGAGCGCATGCTGGCCGCCTTTCGGATCGAGGAGACCGACCACTTCCCGATGTACGTGCGGGGGGTGCGGGCCTGGGACGAGCAGTGGTGCGCAACCCGTCACGAGAGCTACCAACCGGTCATCGAGGCCGTGCGGGAGTACGGCGACTACGAGGTGGGCTTCGGGCTGGGCGGCGGCAGGTTCCTGACGGGTCATCCCGTGGAGGAGGAGACCACCTCAGAGGATGCGGGCGACTGGATCATCCACCGCACGGTCATACACACGCCCGCAGGAGAGCTGACGGCGACCCGCAAGACCAGCACCCGCGGCCTGCCCGGCCTGCAGATCGAGTTCCCCGTGAAGAGCCTGGAGGACCTGGAGAAGGTGCTCTCGGTCCCCTACGAGCCGGTGCGGCCGGACCCGTCGCGGTTCTTCGAGCTGGACGAGGAGATCGGGGACGACGGGATCGTGATGTGCGCGATCCCCGTGCCCATCTACACGCTGGCGCTGCTGACCGGCTCAGACCTGCTGGCGGTGTGGTCGCTGACAGAGCGAGAGACGGTCAACCGCATGGTCGATGTCTTCCTGGAGCGCACGCTGGACATGCTCGACTACGCCATCGAGGCCGGCGTGGGGCCGGTCTACGCCAGCGCGGGTGAGGAGTACATGACGCCGCCGCTGGCGGGGGCGCGGGACTTCCGGGAGTTCGTGGTCAAGCCCGGCCTGCCGGTCCGGGACCGCCTGCAGGAGGCGGGCATGCTCCGCCACATTCACTGCCACGGGCCCATCAGCCACATTCTGGAGGACTTCGTGGAGCTGGGGGCCAACTGCCTGCACCCCATCGAGCCGCCCCCGCTGGGGGACGTGCCCTTCGAGGACGCCGAGCGCCGCATCGGGGACCGCGTCTGCCTGGAGGGGAACATCCAGATCGGCGACCTCTACCACGATCCGACCGATGTCCTCGTCGAGAAGGTCAAGCACACCTGTGAGGTGGGCGCGCCAGGCGGAGGCTTTATCCTCTGCCCCAGCGCCTCACCTCACACCGGTGAGCTCACGCCGCTCACGGTCAACAACTACGTCGCCATGATCGAGACCGCCGTCGAGATGTGGTGAGCGAGACGGCTGCATCGACGCGGGAGAGGCTGGCGGTCGGGATGCAAGGCAGCTCGCTCACTGAGCGTCCGGCGGCGGGCGCTCCGGGAACGGTCCCATCCGCATCTGGATGCGCGGGCGTCGCCTCTCCTCCTCGGTCCGGAGGTCGAACTCAGCCATCTGCTGCATGCCTTCGGCGAGGAACTGTCGCAGGATGTACCCGCGCAGCACGTAGATCAAGTCGCCGTTGGCCGAGAACCGCACGTGGACCGGAACCGCCGCGGCGTCCGGCCCTCGGCGCATCGCTGGCGGGCCGCCCTCAGGCGGCAGTTCGTCCTCACTGCGCAGATCTACCGCCGCCTGCAGCTCAAGCCGGTCATCGGCCAGGTACTGGCGGAGCATCCAGCCGCGCACCACGTAGACGTAGTCCCCCACCACGTGGAGCTGCGCCGGCACCATCTCCGGTGCCGGCGGGCCGCCGATGCGGGCCATCTGGCCCTCGCCCGGGAGCTGGATAACGTACCTCTGGGGCCCCGCCGCCTGCTGACGCGCCATCTCGCGGAGATGCTCAATGCGCTCGCGCTGGAGGCGCTCCACGTCGTCCTGCGCTGCCTCGCCCCCCTCATCGTCCTGGGCACAGCACAGCGTCGCCGTGAACAGCAGGGCGGCGACAATCCCCACGAGCAGTTGACGCCACTGCCTGCACATTGCTCATCGTCCTCCTGCATCGAGTCGGATTAGATGAATGGTGTCATCGTTCCCTCCCGCAAGATGCAGAGCCGTCAGGAGGGGCGAGCTTCCCTGCTCGCCCGGCCGTCTGCAGTCACGTCGGCGCCCTCGTGTCCGCTGCGCGCCCGGCGTCCACCCGTCTGCAACACCCCAGGACTTCGGCGAGAAGTCGCTACGACACGAGGTCCCGTAGGTACTGCAGGTTGTGCCTGCCCGCCCGCATGGCATCGTCGGTGGGCGGCGTCTCCAGGATCAGCCAGCCATCATAGCCGATCTCCCGCAGGGCCTCCAGGCAGGCCGGAATGTCCACGATGCCCTCCCCCAGCAGGTCGGCCTCGCGGTCCTTGACGTGCACCACGCCGATGAGATCGCCCAGATCGCGGATCTCGGCCACCGGGTCGTTGCCGAAGGCGGTGGCGTTGCCGATGTCGTAGTAGGTGGCGACCGCAGAGCTGTCGGCGCCCTCCGCGAGGGTCCGGAGCTCCTCGGCGGACTTGCCGCAGCCCCGGCCGACGTTCTCGAGGCACAGTATCACGCCGGCCTCCTGCGCCACCGGGCCGATGGCCGCCATCTCGCGAATCCACCGCGCAGTGCACTCCGCGTGGCTGATCTCCTCCTCAGCCGGCGTGACGGGCACCAGGATCCACTCGGCGCCGAGGTCGGCGGCCGCCTGGATGCTGGCGGTCAGGAGATGCCTGGCCGTATCCAGCAGCGTGTCATCGCTCGCCGCCGGGCTGTACCTCCACAGCGCGCCGACGCACAGCGATGGCACCTCAACGCCGGTCTCCTCTGAGAGCCGCTTGATCTCGGCCCGCTCCCGGGCCGAGAGGACGGCCTCATTCTCGTAGTCGGCGCGGATGTCCAGCTCCACGCCGTCGAAGCCGATCTCTGCCACCTGCGGAAACAGGTCCGCCATACCGGGGAAGCCCATCGAGCCGTTGCGAATGCCGATCTTCACAGCGTCATCTCCAGTTCGCGGTCCATGAATGCGGCCCGGCGCCGGCGTGGCGGCTCGGGCCGTTTGATACGCCTGCTCCGGCTGCGCGGCGGTCAGCGCGTGGCGGTCACCGGGTTGTGGAAGCGGTCCGCCAGATCGTGCAGATGGCCGAGGAAGCTGTCGCTGTCGGCCATTCCGCCCTCGCTCCAGACGCCGACCAGCCGAGTCCGGTAGGTCACCGGCCCCCCCTCGGGCTCGGGCGAGAGGTAGACGATGTGCCCGTCCGCCTCGCCCGACTGCATGTCCCAGCGCAGGAAGCGCTCGGGGTCGAAGAGCACGCCCAGGCCGGTCCTGCCGATAATGCCCTCCTGCTGGCCCATCAGCCCCAGGATCCCCTCCTCCTCGCTGGCCAGGAAGGCCTTGGCATTGGGAATGCGGCGGACGCCGACGCCGAAGGCGCCGGGGCCGTCGCGCTGTGGATCAATGCTGAAGGTGGCGTCGATGAAGGCGTGGTGGGCGTAGACGAGGTAGCGGATGGTGGCGTCGTAGAGGCCGCCGGCATCCGTCTCCCAGTCGTCCACCTGCACCTCCAGCCCCGCGCGGACCGGACCGTTGCACAGGAGCCGGCACACATGCGTGGCGTTGTCATCCGCGACCGGGCGTGAATCGCCCATGAGAGGCCCGCCCAGGGCCACCGTGTTGCCGACGAGGAGCATGTCAACCGCCACCGGATTGTCAGAGTGGTAGTCGATGCTCTCCAGCTCGTCGAGGGACAGCCGCCAGGCCTCCGGGCGCTTGCCGTAGAGGTCCCACTGCAGCGCGCCGATAAAGTGCAGCGGCGCGTAGTTGCCGTAGAGGCCGAAGCCCATGCGGTCGGTGTCCAGCGCGGCGTACCTGTCATACCGCCAGCTCGTGCGCGCGTCGGCCCAGTCGCCGCCATCCCACTGGCGCTCCGTGTCCACCCAGACGCTGGTATCGCCGGGCGGCAGGTCCAGGACCATCACCAGCTCGTCGGCGGTCCCGTCGCCGTCGAGGTCATCGAGCTGGACGGGCACCTTCTGTCCCATGCTGCTGGCGCCGACGAGGGCGCCGGGAGCAGTCTGGCCGAGCAGCGAGACCGGCGCAACGCAGATGGCATTCTGCCTGGCGACCTCCAGGGGGTTGGTCACCGTCAGGGTGACCCGCTCGGCCGTGGCGCCGGCCGCGGACAGCAGGGCCATGCACACGAGTGCGCAGAGCGGTCTTCGCATCATTCTCCCTCCCAGGTCGTTCTGCGTCGTCGGACTACTCCTCACCGCCTGCCTTTCCGTCGCCGCCGGCGCCCACGCGGCCCTCCTCGAAGGCGTCGGCCATGGCCGCGATGCCCGAGAGCACGCCGCTGGCCTCCACGGGCAGGAAGATCTTCGTGGCCTTCCCGTTGGCCATGCGCTGGAGCGTCTCGAGGTACTTCACAGCCAGCAGATCGTGCGTGGGGTTGCCCTCGTGGATGGCGTTGTAGACGTTGATCGTGGCCTGGGCCTGCCCCTCGGCGACGGCGATCTCCCGGAACTTCTCCGCGTCAGCGACCTCGCGGATGGCCTGGGCCTTGCCCTCGGCCTCCAGGATCGCCGACTGGCGCTCACCCTCGGCCTCCAGGATGGCCGACTCCCGCACGCCCTCGGCCTCCAGGATGGCCGCCCGCTTGTTGCGCTCTGCCTTCATCTGCCGGCTCATGGCCTCGGTGATGTCCTTGGGAGGGTCGATGCGCTGCAGCTCCACACGGGTGACGCGCACGCCCCACTTGTCGGTGGCATCGTCGAGGATGGTGCGAAGCTGGGCGTTGACCGTCTCGCGCGAGGTTAGCGTCTCGTCCAGCTCCAGGTCACCGATGACGTTGCGCAGGTTGGTCTGGGCCAGCTTCATGGCGGCGAGGCGGAAGTCGGTGACGTTATAGACGCGGCGGAAGGGGTCGGTGACCTCGAAGTAGATCACCGCGTCCACGGTCACCACGACGTTGTCCTCGGTGATGACCTCCTGCGGGTTGACGTCCAGCACCGTCTCGCGCATGTCCACCCGGGTGAGCGTCTGCACGAACGGGAAGATGAACTGCAGTCCCGGGTCCACGGTCTTGGAGTATCTGCCCAGCGTCGCCACGACACCTCGCTCATACTGGCGGACCACGTAGATCGCGTGACTCGCCAGCACCACCACCATGATGCCGAAGACTATCCAGACCATCACTGCCCACTCCATCGCACGGACCTCCTCGCAACGCGCGGCACGTTACGCTCCCCCATGGGGCAGGAGCGGTGCTCACGACCGAACGAGACGTCACCGAGGCGCATCCCCTACGCCTCGGTCGGGTAGGCGCCGCTGGTGACCCACTCGGTGACCACCAGCGTCGCCCCCTCCACCCCCAGCACACATACGCGCTGGCCGGCCTCGATGTGCTCGTCGGCCCGGGCCCGCCACTCATCCGAGCCCACGCGCACCCGACCGGTGTTGCTCACCGGGTCGATGGTCTCCAGCACGATGCCCTCCTTGCCGACCATGGCGTCCACGTTGGAGGGGATGAGCTTCTCCTGCTGGAATCGCTGCGCTATCGGGCGTCCGAGGTAGAGCAGCAGCGCGGTGGACACACCGAATGCCGCCCAGGGGGCCCACACCACCCCGGGAAGCAGCGCCGAAATGATCGCGGCCACGAAACATCCGCCCGCCACCCACAACATGAAGAACGTGACGGACAGCAGCTCGATGATCAGCGCGACCACGCCGGCGATGATCCAGATGCCATAGGTCTCCATCCGCCTACCTCCCGACTGCCTTGTTGGGTCAGATCGTCCGAAGCGCCGGGTCCAGCCTGCCGATGAAGCTCAGGCTGTAGGCCTGAAAGAACACATTGATAGGAAGCAGCAAGCAGTTGAGCAAGTAGCCGTAGACCGCTCCGCCCAGGATGATCGCCAGCAGGGCGGGGCCGCCCAGGGACATGACGGCCGTTCCGCCGTCGATGCCCGCCCACATCACCCCTGCCACGATCCCCACCAGCGTCGCCGCCGGAAGCACCAGGATCAGCAGGGACGCCAGGCCCACGAACCCCGCGATCAGGCCCGCGCCGATGGCACAGACCACCTTCAGGATGTAATACAGCACCACGTTCAGAAGCTGCCCGCGCCAGGCTCCCCCGACGTGCCGCCAGCCCTCCCAGACGCCGCACCGCCGCACATACATCGCCGGAACCAGGAAGTCCTCGGTCAGCGAGCGGACCAGAGCAAGGCCCAGCGCCACCACTATGACGAGGGCGGCCAGCCCCACGATCCCGCTTACGCCCAGAGCCGCCGGCAGCCGCTCTCCGCTGGCGACCAGAGCCCCGCTCAGCGCCAGAGGCACCATCACCGCCGCCAGCAGGATCAGCGGTACCAGCCCCACCAGCAGATACCACAGCACCAGCGACAGCCCGTGCCCGGTGTGCCGGTCCCATGACGCCCAGAGGCGCGGCTCCACCGGCGCCGCCACCCCGTCCACGAAGATGAAGCGGAAGACGGCCTTGACGAACATGAACGCGACGAACAGCACGACCCAGATGATCGCCAGGCCCACCGCAAGCACCAGCAGGCTCTCGATGTTCTCGCTCAGCCACGCCCCCGCCTGCCAGAGAGCCTGCAGGGCTTCGGTGCCGAACTCCTCCGCCCCACCCCACTCGTCACCATCACCGGACGGACCGCCGGGCATCTGAACGGCGCCGCCGCCACCGCCACCTCCGCCCGCAGCGCCGAGCATGGCGATGAAGCCCAGCTTCAGCCACCTGCCGACATCGATGCGCTCGAGGAGCAACGCCCGCGTACGCGCCCAGGCGTTCTGCAGGCTGTCCGTAACGATCGAGCTGTCCATTGGTGTGGAGGGATTTCGCCCCTGAGGTCATTTACCCGTCCTGCGCGCCGAATCCTGCTTTTCTCGCGGAGATTCGACGCCGCTTGACAGCCTCGGGCGCGCGGGGGTATCCTGCGGTCATCATCCCAGATCTGCCGAGGAGGCTCCTCCAGCATGCTTCAAGCCGATGCCCTCAAAGGTATTGTACCCCCGACGACCACCCCTCTAACCGAGAACGAGGGGATCGACCGGGATGCCGTGGGCCGGCTGATGGACTGCTTCGTGGACGCTGGCTGCACCGCCGTCTTCGCCCTGGGCTCCTCCGGCGAGGCCCCATGCATGCCCCGGGAGCTGCGCTATGAGATGGTGGACGCCTGCGCCGACGCCCTGGGCGGGCGCCTCCCGCTGCTCGCCGGCGTCTCCTCGGCCTCCTTCCAGGAGAGCAGGCAGCAGGCCGGGGAGATGGCGGAGATCGGCGCCGACGCAATCGTGGCGACCTGCCCGTGGTATTACTACTACGGTCAGGAGCAGCTTCACGCCTATTTCATGGCACTCGTCGATGCGAGCCCCCTGCCACTGGTCATCTATGACATCCCCGGCCGCAGCGATAATGAGCTGGAGGTGGACACCGTCCTGACCCTGGCCGAGGAGGAGCGCATCATCGGCCTCAAGGACAGCACCGGGAACCTGGTCCGGGGCTTCGAGCTGGTCAATGCCCTGGAGGGCAACGACAGCTTCTCGCTGATGCAGGGCTCCGAGCCGCTGCTGGGGGCGGCTCTGCTGATGGGCTACGACGGCGCGGTCATGGGCATGGCCAACGCCTGCCCCAAGCTCTGTGTGGCCCTGCACGAGGCCGGCACCGGCGGGGACGTGCCGCGCACCCGCGAGCTGCAGGAGCTACTCAGCTCCGTCTACCCCTTCTTCTACGCCTCCCAGCCGGGCACCCGGAATGTAGGGACCATCGTCGGCGCCATGAAGACCGCCCAGGAGTTGCAGGGGCTGTGTAGTCGGCGCATGTTCTTCCCCGCGCGGCCGGTTACGGACGAGGAGGTTGAGCGCGTCAAGGTCTTCCTCGACCCGCTCGCCGAGGCCGGGTGGATCGAGTACGCCTGACAGGATCTGCTGCAACGGCAACGTCTTTGGAACAGGATGCACAGGATAGGCAGGATGACGGCGACGGCACAGGCAGCGACGGCTACGGCCTGTGCCGCGCCTCACTCGCGTAGGTCGGCCTGCGCATGACGGCGTTTGTCAGGCGCAGGTGAGAGCGCGCCGCGGCGCGCTCTCAGCTTCCAGCCCGACACCCATTCTGCGCCGGCAACACCAGGTGCAGCAGCCCTAGCAAGCCGCCCGCCTCGCCCTCCAGCACGCCCAGGCCGCGGTGGATCATCTCCATGGCCCGGTCGTGCTGCCCCGCCTCGAATGCCGCCTCCGCCTGATGCCACCACGTCTCCGCCACCCGTAGGGGAATCGCCAGACGCTGGAAGACGGCCCGGGCGTGCTCCAGCAGCGCCTCCTGCTCCGGCAGCGTGATGTCCGGGTCGATGCCGGAAAGCGAGGACATCAGCTCACCCACGCGCCGTTCGTCGCCAGTCTCCTCGGCAAGCCGGACGGCCCTCCGCACGGCCTCTCGCGCCCGCTCCGGGCTTGCCCGCAGGGCACTGTACTGGACATGCAGCGCCTGGTGTCGCAGTGCGTAGGCCTCATCCTCCTCGCTGTCATGCTCATCGAGCGCCTCCAGCGCCCGCCGGGCATGCTCGCCAGCGGCGGCGCGATCCCACTGCTCCAGCGCCTCACGACCGCGCTCGATGGCCTTGCGGGCGGTCTCGATGGCGAACCGCTCGTCCGGGGAATGAGGCGACGTCGCGCAGGTCCCCCAGGCGCTCGTAGGCGCGGATGAAGGTCTCCTGCGTGACATCGCGCGCCGCCTCGAAGTCCAGCAGGCGGCCGTAGGCCAGCGCGAAGACCCGGTGCTGGAAGCGCCGCACCAGCTCCTCGTAGGCGGCCGCCTGGCCGCTCCTGACGCGCTCGATCAGCTCAGCGATCTGTGTTGGTGTCATCTCACAGAACAGGACGCAGCGCGCGGCGCAATCCTAACGCTTCGCGCGAAAAAGAACACGGCGCGGCCCGAGCTCGAGTACTTACCTGGGTTGCGGGCGCCCTCGCCCGCAACGGACAATCTCAGATCGCACCCGCTCACGCCGTTTCGCCCGTGTTCGCCGGATCAACCGGCCCGCAGCTCGATCATCTGGTAGACATTGAGCGTGGGAAGCTCCATCTCGGCGGCACCGTCGGCGACGCTGCACTCCATGGTCACCGGAGCCGCCGCATCCGGGTCATAGACGGTAGCGGTGGCGCTCTCCCACTCGGGGGGGACCGGGACTCTTACGCGAATGTGGGCGATGGGTGTGAGCTGCCCGGGGTCGCTCTCCGTCGCGGTCACGTTGTAGTTGACACCGTGCAGCACCAGGCGCGTCGGGCTATCCGCCGGCTCGGCAAACGCCGTGAACCGCACCCCCAGCAGCCGTCCCGTGGACTCGCACAGCGGCTCGCCAAGCTGCGGCGGATCCTCCCAGCTCCAGGTCTCGGCGTCGTCGATGGCGTCTCCGAGGACCTCGTCGATGGCCGTGAAGTTGATCTGGGCGTCATCGCGGTGGATGATCAGCCTGCCACCATCGGCCACGAACCGCCTGATGGCCTCGATCTGGTCGTCGGTCAGGTCGTAATGGGGGCACACCAGCACGAGAGTGCGGCCGGCGGCTGGCGTGAGGTCAGCGGCAGCCAGGTCGCGGTCCAGCAGGCCATGAAAGAGGACGTGGCACGATGACAGGTGCTCGGCCACGGTCCGGCCGGTATCGCGACCGATCTGGCCTGGGTTGCCTCCCCAGTAGGCATACAGCAGTGCCACGGAGCCGTACGGGGCCAGGCCCTCGGCTACGTCGCCGTGGGCCTCGAAGAACCGGCCGTACTTCGCCAGCGGCTCGCCCCTGGCCTCAGGGGCGTGCTTGCCACCGCTGGCGGCTCCTTCGGCAATCGCCAGCTCCTGCAGCCGCTCCAGGCCCTCGCGCGTGTGCCTGTAGCTCAGGCTCACGGTCCGGCAGCGGCTGGTGAAGGTGCAGCTCAGCCCCGCCAGGTTGACGCGATAGAGGTTCCCCAGGCCCAGCCGGTCCTGGACCGGGGTCCGGTCCGCCACCTCGATGTGCTCCGCGTCAGTGTAGCGGTAGGCCACGTCGATGGCGTATGCGCCGGGCTCTGTCGGCGTCCAGGTGCCGGTCAGCCTCGCCGGCGGGCGCTGCGCCCCCTCCACCTGCGCGGGATCGCCGACGCCGGGCAGCGGCCCCATGGGCACGCTCTCCGATGCCTCGGTCTGCAGATGCGTGAGGCGAAGCGCCAGCTCCTCCAGACAGTCCGCATCGCGGTTGCTGGCTCCCACGGTCTCGACATCCACCGCAAGCTCCACGGGCTCGCCGGGCGGGCAGGTGCTGGGGTAGTGCACGGTGGCGGTGACCTCCGAGAACACCTCGCTGTGGACCGCCTCGTAGGCCATGGCCGCCGTCTGCAGGTCCGCGTCCTGCGCCACCTGCACCAGGGCCTCCGGATCCTCGGGCGGCTCGCCCTCGAACAGGCATCCGGGCGAGTCCACGCTCTCAAACATCAGGAAGTCGCACCCATCGCCGAGCGGGATGACGTGCTGGTATCTGCCGCAGTTCGGGAAGGTCATGAAGTCCGGGTTGATCTCCCTGCCCGCCTCTCGCAGCATCGCCAGCCGGTCGCGGATGACGGCCTTGTTCCATCGCTCCTGGATCACCTGCAGCTTCGGGTTCCCGAACTCGATCTCCCCGTAGTCCTCGCCGCAGGCGCGCCTGAGCGTGTCCTCGTCGAAGTTCTGGCGCACCCACCTCGGGAACGCCTCCTGGCAGTGCGGACAGCCGTGACCGTGCCGGGTGGAGTTATCGACGAATGTCCCGTCGTAGCCGCACTGCGCGATGAGCCTCACGATGGCCCGGCTGTACTGGTTCCACGAGGGGTTGTTGGGGCAGGCTCCGTAGCGGTGCAGTGGGGCGAAGTAGGGCGGGGTGAAGCCGTAGCCGGGATCGACCCGCTCGCCGTCGGGCGTGCGCATGAGCCATTCGGTGGGGCCTGTCGGCGGCTTCGGCCCCAGCCACCTGGCGTACTTCTCCCACTCGTCGTACAGCTCCCAGACCCCCACCCGTTCCTCGTGATCGCCGGCCATGGTGTAGAAGCAGATGTAGGGCAGCAGCCACTCGACCCCGGCCTCGTGGATGCGCTCAACCGCCGCAGTGATGCGCTCGATCTTCTCCTCCAGCTCCTCCGGAGTGAGAAGGCGGACGTTCTCGCGGCTGAGGGTGTGTCCCGGACCCCCGGTGCTCTGATTCTCCCCGGCCATGTAGGGGATCGGACCCCAGTTGTGCGTGACAGGCACCGCCTTGCCGATGTGAAGCAGGTCCGGGGGCGTCTCGCCGAACTCGTCCATCGCCTCCGGATCCGTGATCCAGTGATCGCTGTAGTCGATCACGTAGATGAACGGCCTGAAGCTGCGCTGTGTGCTGGCCTGAAGCGGCACGACCAGGCCGAGCGTGAGGACGACGATCCAGATCCAATGCATGCTCATCATGGGCTCCTCCCGGGTGCGGCGTCTTACGTGAATGGTGCGCACGTCCCGGCCCACCGTGCCTACTCCGCGGACCTCCGGCGGGCGCGTTCGAGCACCGGATAGAAGGTGCGGTAGAGGCGCTCCAGCGTGGCCGGAATGTCGATGCCGAACTCGCACGAGGCGGCGCACTCGTCGCGCATCTCGCACTCGAAGCACTGCTCGACGGCCCGCAGGTCCTCATCCCAGCCGCGCTCCAGGGCCTCCTCGATACCGTGGCGCTGGTACAGCAGGTCCATGATCATCAGCCGGCTGATCTCCACGCCGTGCGGGCACTCGTGATGCCGGTAGCACAGGCGGCAGGTGCTCGGCAGGTGGGCCTGGCGCATCTCATCGAGGGTGCGCTGCTCGCTCTCGGTGAGGGGCTGGAACTGCCCGCCCACCGTGGCGTTGGCCTCGACCTCGAACCGGCGCCACATGCCGGGCACGGTGGTGTGCACGCCCTCCTGCGACAGCACCCAGCGCAGCGCCAGGTCCGCGTGGGCGGCCAGGATGCAGCCGCCCAGCGGCTTGAGGACCGCCACGCCCACACCGTCCTCGCGAGCCCTGGGCAGCACATCCTCGACCATGCGTCGATTGACGTAGTTGAGCATGATCAGCACAACGTCCATGAGGCCCGTCTCCAGCCCGGACATGATGACGTCGGGATTGTGGCTGGTCATCCCGATGAAGCGGACCTTCCCCGCCTCCCGGGCCTCATCGAGGGCCTCGAAGGCTCCGCCCGGCGCCAGACACTCGTGCAGGTCCTCGGGCTGGTGCAGCTCATGGCACTGGTAGATGTCGATGTAGTCGGTGCGCAGCGTCCGGAGGCTGGTATCGATGGCCTCGGCCATCTCCCCCCTGGTGTGCGAGAGGTCGCGGGTGCAGATGATGACGTCCTCGCGCCGGCCCTGAATGGCCTCGCCGAGCCGCTCCTCGCACTTCGCATAGGCGCGGGCGGCGTCGAAGTAGTTAATCCCCAGGTCCATCCCGAGTCGGTACAGCTCCACCGCCTCATCGTGTGGCGGCCGGCGGATGGGGATGCCCCCGAAGCCTATGATCGATACCTCAAGGCCGGTGCGACCGAGCGTGCGTGTCTGCATTGCCAGCTCCTCTCCCACAACTGTGGCGTGACACATCGCCGAGCGCGCCTAAGAAGCGCCTGCCTGCAGCAATCTCCGGGGCCGTCTTCCACGTTCGGGCGTCGGAACCTCCTGAAGACGGGCGGCGCCGTGCAGGCCCGGCGTCGAGACGCAGCCGCAGGCAGGTCAGTCCTGCAGCAACGGCGAGACGGAGGATTTCGCCGGCCTCCGGCGAACTGAGACGTGCTTTCTGTTCAATCTGTGGAGACCACGGCCGACCGGCCGGGGGCGTGCCCAGCGGCCGAGATGAGGCAGCCAGAGATGCCAGAGCGCAAACAGGTGCCCGATCCCACGCTGCTGCGGATATGCCGGTATCTCAGGATCCTCGAGAGGCATAACGAGCCCACCATCTCCTCCGCGGCTATAGCGGAGGCCGCAGGGGTCAATGCTGCCCAGGTGCGGAAGGACCTGTCTTTCTTCGGCGAGTTCGGTCAGCCCGGCGTCGGCTACGACGTTGAGCAGCTCCACTCCTCGCTCAAGCGCATGATGGGCCTGGACCGGGAGCTGGAGGTCGTGGTGGTGGGCGCCGGAGCGTTGGGGTCGGCGCTGATCAACTACCCCGGCTTCGAGAGGCGGGGGTTTCGGATCGTGGCGGTGTTCGACAACAACCCGGCCAAGATCGGCGACCGGCTGCGCGGCTACGAGGTGATGGCCTTTCACCGTCTGGCGGAGGTCATCGCCGATCGCGACGTGAGCATCGGCGTCATCGCCGTCCCCCGACAGGCCGCACAGGGAGTCGCCGACGCACTCATCGACGCCGGCGTCAAGGCTATCCTGAACTTCGCTCCGGTGACGCTGAAGGTTCCCGACGAGGTTGTGGTGCGCGGTGTGGACCTGACCGTGCAACTCGAGACGCTGGCCTTCCATCTCAGCGATTGATCCCGCTCCCCCGCACCGAAGGTCTTGCTCCATGCCCGCGAGAAGAACATGGCGCGGCATAATCCCGACCCTCTGTTGCTCAGGACCGGCGGCGTCATGAAGCGACTCGTAGTGTGCGACTCGGCTCTGGTGCACCCCGGCGTCCCCGAGGCGGTGCTGCGCGACGGGGACGTGGTGCTGCCGCTGGTGGAGCGCTTTGACGAGGCGGTCTTCATGGCGGGGCCGGGCTACGATCAGCTCCGGGAGCGCTTCCCCGAGTTCAACCTGGAGTCCCAGCGCATCGCCCGAGAGATCTCCGCGGTGCTGCCCGACTGGCTGGCTGACAGCCGGCCGGGATGGGGGCACTCGGCCTGGAATCTGTCCGCCGACCTCTTCGTGAAGTTCTCTCTGGGGCCGCTGCTGGCAAACCTGGAGCTGGCCCGCCGTGCCACGGAGGCGGCGCCCGAGGAGGTGCTGGCCTGGGAGCTGCATGGGAGCGACGGCTGGTGGTCGAGAAGGCAGATGGTCGCCGAGATCGCGGCGGTGATCGCGGATGCGGCTGGAGCGCCGCTGGAGCTGTCAGCCCCGTGGTGGAAGCGGCGGGCGCGGGCGCTGACGGCGCCGACCGTGCCCGTGGCCCAGGCTCTGCGCTTTCTGGGCAGAGCCGGCAGAGCTGGCAGAGAGGAAGTGCCGGGGACCGCTGACGTGGTCTTCGCAGTCTTCGGGCCCACGCTGATACCGCTCTACGATCGCATCGCCGGCCGCATCCAGGAGGACCATGGGCTGCGCTGCCTGGCGATCGACATCCCGCCCGGGGATCCCGGAGAGCCGATGGAAGAGGGGGAGCTCCCCCGGGTCTCGATCCACTCGTTCTGCGAGCCTGACATGGTGAGGCAGGCGCGCCGGGAGGTGCTCACCGCCTGGCGCGCCGGCGCGCGGGCCGCCAGGCGGCTGGCTGAGGTCGGCCCCCTCTCCGATCTGCCTCCGGCGGCGCTGAAGCTGCTCGGCTCCAGGCTGCGGACCACGCTGACGCGCGACGTCACGGCCTGCATCCACTATGCGCGGCTCTGGGAGCGAGTGCTGGGGAGGCTGAAGTCGGCGGCGCTGGTGGCCTTCAACACCTACGGCGGTGCTCTGGCGGCCGGTGTGCTGCAGGCCCGCCACCGCACGATTCCGACCATCTGCGTGCAGCACGGCATCTGGGGCCCCTACTTCCAGACGGGAGCGCTGCTGCCGTATGACGATGTCCTGGTGTTCGGCCCCTACGCCCGGGAGGTCCTGCAGCCGCTCGCGGCGCCGCACACACGCTTCACCACCACGGGCCACTGCCTGTACGACGACGTGAGTGAGGGCGAGGCGGCGGAGCCGCTGAGGTCTGAGCTGCTCGGGGAGCATGACCGCCTGGTCCTGGTAACCACCCAGCCCATCGAGGGAAGGCTGCGCAGGACCGAGCCGCGGTGGTGGCTGGAGGGGGCGGCCCAGGCGTGTGAGGAGCTGAATGCCCTCCTCGTCATCAAGCCTCACCCCCACGAGCGGGACCTGGCCCGCTACAGGCCGCTGCTCCGCCGGCACCGCCGTGCCGCCCGCCTGATCCGCCACGGGGAGCTGCCGCTGCTGCGCCTCATCGCTGCAGCGGACGTGCTCATCACCCGCTTCTCGACCACCGCCCTGGAGGCCGCCCTGCTGCGCACTCCGGTTCTCACCGTGAACCTCTCCGGGGGGCCGGATCAGTATCCGTACGCGGAGGAGGGAGCAGCGCTTGGCGTGTGGGAGTATGATGACATCCTCCCCACCCTCCGCTCGGTGCTGGTCGAGCCGGAGGCGAGGCAGCGAAGCCTGCAGGACCAGGAGTGTTTCCTGGATCGCCACCTGGGTCTGCGCGACGGTGGGGCGACGCAGCGGATTGCGGATTTCATCGCGGAGCGCCTACGAGAGGGCCGTGACCACGATCGTGAGGAGACAGAGCCATGAAGGCCAGGATGCTGACAGCGTTCGCGTGTTGCATGCTCATCTGCGCCGGCCGGGCACAGGCCGTGACGGTCGCGGCGGACGGCGAGCCCATGGCGAGCATCGTAGTCGCCGATGAGGCCACCGTTGCCGAGCGGGCCGCCGCGGAGGAGCTGGCGGCGTATCTGGGCCAGATGGCCGGGTGCGAGTTCACGCTTGGCGACGAGGCGGAGGCGGAAGGTCCCGCGATCTACGTGGGCCCGACGCAGCGTGCGGCGGACATGGGGCTGGGGAGCGATGCGCTCGGGGGCGAGGAGTGGGTGGTGCGGACCGATGGGGATGACCTCATCGTCATCGGCGGACGCCCGCGCGGCACGCTCTACGCGGCCTATCATCTGCTCGAGGACGCGCTGGGAGTGCACTGGTGGACGCCATGGGACGAGAGCGTGCCCAGCCGGCGGACCATTGAGCTGACCGACCTCGACATGCACGGCCAGCCGGTGCTGCGCTACCGCGACATCTACCGCACCTATGCCGGCGACGGAGGGGCCTTCGCGGCCCGCAACCGGCTCAACCGGCAGGGCGATCCGGAGATCGTCGCGCGCTACGGGGGCAGCTACGACTACGGTCCGCCCTATCACGTGCACACCTTCAACTCCTACATCCCCCCGGACCAGTACTTCGAGACGCATCCGGAGTACTTCTCGCTCATCGACGGTGAGCGCAAGGCCGAGCGGACGCAACTGTGTCTGACGAACCACGAGCTGCGGGAGCTGTTCGTGGAGAAGCTGAGCCGGTACATCGAGGAGGGGACGGAGGACGCCGCCCAGCGGGGCGTGCCGCCGCCCAGGGTCTACTCCATCTCCCAGAACGACTGGCGGGGGGCGTGCCAGTGCGAGAGCTGCCAGGCCATCGCGGAGCGGGAGGGCTCGGAGGCCGGGCCGCTGCTGGACTTCGTCAACTTCATCGCCGATGCCATCGCCGACGAGCACCCCGACGTCTACATCAGCACGCTGGCCTATCAGTACACACAGAAGCCGCCGGCGACAATCCGCCCCCGGCAGAACGTCATCATCCGCCTGTGCGACACGACCAGCAACTTCACCCGCTCGATCCTGGACCCGGAGAACGAGAGCTTCCATGACTTCCTGCTCACGTGGGCGGAGATCGCCCCGAACTTGCGCATCTGGGACTACGCGGTGACCTACGCCCGGCCGCGCGGCCTGCCCATGCCCAGCGTTCACACCTATCAGCCGGACTTCCAGTTCTACGCCGAGCACAACGTGGAGGGCGTGTTCACGGAGCTGGAGTTCCCGGTGCGCGCCGACATGCGCGACCTCAAGGTCTGGATGATGATGAAGCTGCTCGAGGACCCCTACGCCGACTACGCTGAGCTGCTGGCGACCTTCACGGATGGCTTCTACGGCGCGGCAGGGCCCGTGATCCGCGAGTACCTCTCGGCGCTGGAGGCGGCCTCCCAGCAGCGGATCAGCTATATCTCCATGGGCGCCACGCTGCCTTCCTTCAGCTACCTGACACTGGACTTCATCCGGGAGGCGCAGTCGATCTTCGAGCGCGCGGAGCAGGCCGTGGCCGGCGACGAGGCGCTGCTGCAGCGTGTGAGGCACGCCCGCATGCCGCTCGACCGGGCCACCGTGATGCTGTTCCGGAAGCTCACGCGCGCCTGGGTCGCGGAGGGCAACGAGCCGGAGACGATGCCCCTCGACCGGCAGCAGATCGCAGACCGCTACACGCAGACGTGGCTGGCGGAGATCGAGCGGCGCATCCCGGAGGCTCAGCGGGAGCAGGAGCGCGCCCGAATCGAGGACGAGATCACGCGCTACACGGCGCTGCCCACCTATGTGCCGCCGCCCGAGAAGTTCGCGGACCTGCCGGCCGATCGGGTGTTCGACTTCACCGCCGACGTCACGCGCAACTGGAGGGACATCGTGAAGGTGGTGCGGGACGAGGAGGCGGAGAGCGGCATCACCAATCGCCTGGAGTTCCCCACCGCCATCGACACGGACAATCATCCGGTGGAGCGATACACGCTGCCCATGCCGTGGGGGCTGTACGACCAGGCGAACCGCGAGGCCGCCGGCAGCGGCCGCATCGAGGCCGAGGATGTGCCCGGACCCGGCTACCACTGGTACAAGATGGGGACCTTCGAGATCGGCCCATCCTACTACCTGTACTTCTTCTGGAGCTGGATCATCCAGGTGGACATCGACGCCGCCTGGGACCCGGAGAATCCCGACCAGGAGTTCGACATCTGGGCGCGCATCAAGTTCGAGGGCCCGGCCTTCCCCCACGGCCGGGAGGATCAGCCGAACGCCATCTGCGTCGAGCGAGTGGTGCTGGTGAAGGTAGAGGAGTGAGCGTCCCGCCAGATACTGCGGCTCCTCCGTTACTGCTGCAGCGCGTCCCGCATGCGCTCGATGGCCTCTGCGAGGGCCTCGCGGGCGGCATCGACGGCGGTGACGTCCAGCGTGTAGGGCTGGTCGTTCGCGCCACGAACCGTGGGCCACCGCTCCACCAGCGCCAACGCCTCCTGCACCGCCTGGCGGCCGGCCTTTGCCGCCTCGGCGTCGCCAGCCTCCTCGAGCTCAGTGGCCAGGCGCTCGGCCAGCGCCATGTACTCGTAGTCCTCCAGCCCCTCGCGGAACAGCTCCCAGCGGATGGAGTCGATGGGCCCCGCCTCCTCCTCGCTGCGCGGCGGGTAGAGCAGCACACCGGAGCTGCCCTCGCCGGCCGTCCAGGGGTCCTCCACCGGTCCCCGCCAGCACACCGTCCCCCACCACGAGTAGGTGCCGTCCACGGCGTACTTGCGCAGCAGCCACGGCCAGAGCCGGACGCGGATGGGCGGATGGCTGGGGTAGTTCACGCCGTTGTTGTAGACCAGGATGGCGTCCCCGTCCTCGCGGGCCGCCTGGATCTGCGCCAGTGAGCGCTCCCAGGCGTCGGTGTGCAGCACCCAGACGTGGGTGACGTCCAGCAGCTCCGGGTGTGGGGCGCTGACGGTGTGCGCGATGCGCAGCTCCGGCTCGATGTCCAGCAGCAGCTCGCTGAGAGTCCGGATGCCGTTGCGCGTGCGCTCATCGTCCAGCCGCGGCTCGTCGATGAAGTGCACGGTCGGCTCCAGGAAGACCCCGGCATCCTTAAGCGCCACCACCAGCGTGGTCATGTAGTCGCGGAAGGGCAGCTCGAAGGCGGGATTGAGCTCGGTCAGCTCCTTGTCGGCGAAGATGGGGATGCCCTGCCACTGGGCGTCGGCGGGCATGACGTGCTCCCCGCGATGGCCGATCCACAGCGAGGGGACAGTGAAGCGCCTGGCGCCCAGCTCCTCGTGCATGAACAGCAGGTGGTCGATGTACTCCTCGGCATCAACCGTCGCCGTCTCGCCCCGCACCTGCACCCGGGGGATCACGCCCGGAGAGCAGCGGCTGCGGTGTGCGTAGATGTCGGCGTAGTAGCGCGCCAGCGCGTACTCCGGATCGCCCGCCTCCCTCTCCAGCACCAGGCGCGATCGCAGGTGGGAGTGCACGTCAAGACTGGGGCGAGGCGGGATGGCGAAGTCGTGGACGTGCAGCCGCAGCGGCACCGTGGTGACCTGGTCATCACCCGCGATGAGCGTCAATTGTCCCTCGTACTCGCCGGCCGGCTGACCCGGGGGCACGTGCAACGTGAACCAGAAGCCCTGGTTGACGCCTTCGGGAATGTCCACCGGCAGGCGGTCGGTGAGCGGATCGGGGGTGAGTCCCCGGTGGCCGTAGGGCCCCATGGGCCGCTCGATGGTGATGGTCTCAATGCGCCGGCAGAAGATCAGGTCGGCCGGGAGCACCTCCGGCCCCGAGAGGTCCGTCCAGGTGAAGGCCACGTTGCGCGCGCTGGTGGTGGGGGTGACCGCGAGCTGAAAGGCCTCATACTCCCCGCGGGCGGCCGAGACGGAGATAGCGTCCAGGGGCTCTCCCTCGGGGAGCGGCCGGTCGGGGAGGATCTTGCGATTCTCGTTGTCCGTCCACAGGGCGCCGCCCGGGAACCGGCGGAGCATGCGCGCGGTGTCCTCCAGCTCCGGCCGCTCCAGGGGGCGGATCACGACGTCGTCGAGCAGCAGGCTCACGCCCGGCTGGTCGGCGCGGAGCTTGACGAGCAGCGACACGGCCTCCACGCCCTCCGGCACGGTGAACTCGCCGAAGTCAGCCGCCACCCAGCCCTCCTCGTCGGCGCCGCCGATCCACCGGCCATCCACGAACTGGCCCTGCTGATCGTGCGGGATGGCCGCCGTGGGGCGGTAGAGCAGCGTCGCCATCTCGCCGTCGCCGATCGGACGGCGAACGAAGGGCACCACGCGACCGGGCCCGCCCTCAGCGCGGTAACGGAGGCTGAGGCTGTAGAGAGCGCCGGCCTGAACCGGAACGGTCACGCTCCAGCCACCGTTGAGCCCGGAGATGCCGAGGCTTCGCGAGCCGGAGTGTGCGCGCTGGGCCTCCCACCACCCCTCGGAGTCCTGCCAGGAGTAGAAGCGCCACTCGGCCGGCTCCTCCCCCACCCCCTCCTCGATGCCGGCGTTGGGCACGAGGCTCCCGGTGGGCGCCTCCTGGGCCACGACCAGGCAGCCCCAGATGCCGAGTGTCGCCAGGCCTGCGACCAGGTGCCAGATGCGGAGCGAGGCTCTCACTCCGCTCACGCTCCCTTCACGTCGGGCGCCTGAAGAGCCGCCACAGCAGGCCGGCGCCCTCATGTGACCCGGGAATACACCCCGGGCGGCTCGCGCGGGTCGGGATGGGTTTCACCGCAAAGCTCACGTCGGCCTCCAGCACCCAGGCCCAGAAGCCGCCGCCCTCCAGCATGCGCTCATCGTCCATGTTGGCGTGGAAGCTCTCCTCGGTGAGGTTGAGCCGAACCTGATACTGCCCTGCCGGGAGCCTGACTCGGCCCGGCCGCGGGCGATCCGGCTCCCACTCCCCGTAGATGCCGACGCATTCGACGTCCGGGGCGTCCGGCCCGTAGCCGTAGTCGCCCCGGCGCAGCTCATACGGCCGCACCGCCGTGTCGTGGCGGCCGCGATCGCGCTGCTCCTCGCGCCACAGCACGTGCAGGCTGGTATCGATGACGAAGTCCTGCTCGGCGTCGCCGTTGGCGTCGGTCACGAACCAGTCGAAGAGCACGTAGCCGCGAACGTCATGCCCCTCCGAGAGGTGCTCGGCCAGATCCTCATCGAGCACGTTCCACTGGCAGTCCTCGCACCACCATCGCCCCAGACGGCCGAGCCGCCAGCTTGACCACGTGGCGGAATCGCCGGTGTTGTCCTCCTCGGATGTGCCCCGAAGTGGCGCCGCCCCGACCAGCTTGAGCTGATAGGCGAACCAGGGCTTGAGGCCGCGGGCGATGATCGTCCCGTGCAGCGTTTGGCCCTCGGCCCGGCACCGGATCCTCGCCGCGTGGCCCGGGGAGCCATACGCGAAGCTCTGGCGGAAAGCCTCATCGTAGGCCACGCCCGCCACGTCCCGCCACCGCTGTTGCTGCGGCTCGCGGACGATGAGGGGTCTCATCTCTACCATCGGGGGCTCCGTCACAATCACGCGCCTCTCAGGCTCTGGACGCAGCAGCGCCGGGAGCCACCAGCGCAGCAGCGCCCAGACGCACAGCAGTGCGGCCAGCACAAGTAGGCCCCGCAGCGTCCGCTTCATTGGGCATCCCCACATATGACAGGACCGGCCGCGCACAGCACGCGACCGGTCCTCCGAACCGCAGACTCCGACATACCCGCGTCTGAGCTACGGGTTGGCCTCGAAGTAGATGCCGGGGTCGTCAGTGCTCAGGTTGTAGCGGTACATGGCGGCCCCGTAGAGGGTGCGCCAGTTGATCCACTTGGCGTGACCGTCGTAAAACGACACGTTGTCGCCGCCGTTGTGGATGAAGTCGGTCTCCCTCGGCTCACGGCCGCTGCTGCAGGTGGGGTTGCCGACCTTGCAGGCGTTGGGTGCGAAGCCGCGGGGGTACTCCACCGCGGGATGCACGCCGTCGCCGAGGCGCACGGTCTGCGCCGGGTACCGGATGTCCGCCATGGTGGTGTACTGCAGTGTCGGGCGCGAGTAGCCGTAGTAGAGCTGCGCTCCCCAGTACGTGAACTCGCCCCTGCCGTTGCTCGGACATCGGAAGACGTCCCAGTTCTTGACGTAGGGATGCACCTTCAACTGCCAGTTAATCGAGTTGTTCTTGTAACCACTGCCGCCTATGGTCCTCTCGTCATAGTCCTGCTGGTACATGGCGCACGCCAGAGAGATCTGCTTGACGTTCGAGAGGCATGACGTCATGCGGGCCTTCTCCCGGGCTCGTGCGAACACCGGGAACAGGATGGCTGCCAGGATCGCAATGATCTGACTGCTGAAGAATGGGCGTCTCCTGCCGTGGGGCGGGATCTGACGTCTCTCTTTTCCGCCGCAGGGCAGGG
>JAYENL010000268.1:0-4861 GCA_034722055.1 Armatimonadota bacterium | reverse complement strand
GAAGCCAGCGCCCTCGGCGGCTTGTGGCGCGCAGCGCCCGGTGAGGCCTGTGAGCATAGCGAACAGACCGAAGGTTCCACCCCGGCCCAAGACGCTACCTAACACGTGGGCCGGGGTGGAACCTGAGCGGTGCGTTCGAGAACGCACCGCTCACCGCTCGCTTCGCTCGCGGCGGCCCCTCCATGGGGGTAGCAGAGGCGCCAGTGTGACGGGGCATAATGCGCGAACTTCCGCCACTGAGCACTAGGTCAGGCCAGGGCCTCGGCCGGCACCTTGAAGACCCGATAGCCGGGCCGTTTGGCGTAGTTCTCGGCGATGACCTGCTCGTTGCGCTCCAGGATGGCGTCGGCCAGACCCTGGTCGGCCAGGAAGGTGAAGATGATGGTGTTGGTGCCCGGCCAGACCACGGTGCCCTCATGCCTGCCGGTCTGGCCGATTCCCGAGACGCCGCTGAAGCGGGTGTAGCCCGGAACGCCGATCTCGTCAAGCACTTTGGTAAGCCGCTCCGCGAGCGTGGTCTCGCACACGATCACCAGCAGAGTCCCCTCTCCGAGCTGATGGTCGGCCATGGCCTTTCACCTCAGCGTTGGCGCACTATCCGGCCGTCTCCTCGTATCCCAGCCAGGTGTAGAGTCGCCGCACAGCGCTCTCCGCGATGCTGTAGGCGACCGGCACGACGAACAGGGTCAGGAATGTGGACGCGGTGAGGCCCCCGATGACGGCGATGCCCAACGGCTGCCACAGCTCCGAGCCGGTCCGCATGGCCAGTGCCAGGGGCAGCATCGCGAAGAGCGTGGCCAGAGCCGTCATCAGGATGGGGCGGAGCCGTATCGCACCGCCCTCGATCAGCGCATCGCGAATGCTGTTTCCACGTTCGCGCAGCACGTTCACCATCTGCACCAGCAGGATGGAGTTGCTCACCACGATGCCCGTCAGCATCAGAATGCCCAGGAACACCATGATGCTCAGCGTGGTCCCGGTGAGGATCAGCGCTCCGAATACCCCGATGACCTCAAGCGGGATGGCCAGCATGATAACCAGCGGGTGCACCAGGGACTCGAACTGCGCCGCCAGGATCATGTAGATCAGCAGCACCCCCAGAACCAGAGCCGTGGCCATCCCGCCGAAGGCCTCGCGCCGATCCTCCTCGCTGCCGCCGAACTCGTAGCGGTAGCCCTCCGGCCAGTCCTGCTCCGAGAGTATGCTGTCGATCTCGTCAACGATCTCGCTCAGCGCACGGCCCTGCGTGCTCGCTGACACCGTCAGCGAGCGCTCTCGCTCGTCACGCGTGATCTGTGTCGGGCCCAGCGCCGGCACGATGGTGGCGATGGCACGCAGGGGGACGACCTTGCCCCTCGGGGTCACTACGTCGGTGTCCCGCACGTCCTCCACCCAGTCGCGGTCACTCTCCGCGGCCCGCACCGTGATGTCGTACTCCTCACCGCCCTGGCGGAACTTCGTCAGCTCCTGCGTCCCGCGGACCTTCGTCTGGACCGTGTGAGCGATGTCACTGACCGTCAGGCCCAGCCGGCCGGCCTTCTCGCGGTCCACCAGCACGTGATACTCCGGGCTCGCCGGCTCCCAGCCAAGGTCCAGGTCGGTCACGCCGCGCACCTCGCGCATCGCCGCCAGCGTCTGATTGCCGAGCTGCTGCAGCACCTCGAGCTGATCGCCAATGATGGAGACCTCCAGGTCGGCCCCCATGCCGCCCATTCTCTGCTCGAAGCGCGTGGTGACGCCCGGCAGTGCGGCGAACCGCTCGCGCAGGTCCTGCTCGATCTCGTTGGCCGTCCTCTCGCGCTCTGTGCGATCGAGCAGCTTCACCGTGAAGCTGGCGGTGCGTGTGCCTCCCCCGCGAGCGGCACCGGAGATCCCGCCCGCCGTGCCCATGTAGACCTCGTAGTGCTCGATACCCTCGGTCTCGGCCAGGATCTGCTCTACCTCCCCGGCCCGCTCGTTGGTGTAGTGAACCGACGAGCCTATGGGCGTCTCCATGCTGATGCGCAGCTCATCCTGCTGCACGTGCGGGAAGAACTCCATCCCGACCAGCGGCACCATCGCCAGGCTGACTGCGAAGACCACCACGGCGATGACCACCACCACAGCACGGTGATCGAGGCACCAGGCTATGGCCCTGCGGTACTGACCGGCGAGTGCGTCAAAGCCCCTCGACCAGCCCGCAAGCATGCGATTGACCGGCCCGAACAGCCCGCCTGCCTGCTCCTCCCCGGCCTCCGAGACCGGGCGCAACATGCGCTGCGAGAGCAGCGGCACGACGGTCACAGCCACAACCAGAGACGCGAACAGTCCCAGCATCACCACAAGCGACATGGGGGTGAAGATGGTCGAGACCATGCCGCCGACGAAGATGAGGGGGAAGAACACGGACATGGTGGTGAAGGTGACCGCCGCGATCGCCCCCCACAGCTCCTCGGTGCCGGTGACGGCGGCCTCCAGCACCGGCTCCCCCTCCTCGATGTGCCTGTAGATATTCTCAAGCACGACCACCGAGTCATCAACGATGCGACCGATCGCCAGCACAAGCCCTCCCATGGTGATGATGTTCAGCGTCATGTTGTTGAAAAACATCAACATGAAGGTGACCAGCAGCGAGAGGGGGATCGAGATCGCACTGATCAGCGTGCCCCGGAAGGTGCCCAGGAACAGGAAGATGATGACCATCGCCAGGATGGCGCCCTCCAGGGCGGTGGCGTAGAGGTTGTGCAGGGAGTCCTCGATGAAGTCGGCCTCCCGCGAGGTGATGGTGATCTCCACACCCTCGGGCAGCTTCTTCGGCAGCTCCTCCAGCGCCTCGCCCACGACCTCCGCGACAGTGACAGTATTGGCCTCAGTCTCCTTCTGGATCGAGATGCTCACGGAGGGCTCGCCGTTGAGCCGCGCGTAGCTGCGCACTTCTTTGTGGGTATCGTATACATTGGCGATGTCCCGAAGATGAACCGGCAGGCCCTGACGCACCGCAACCACGACGTCGTCGATGTCCTCGACGACATCGAACTCCCCGATGGTGCGGAGAGTGAACTCCCGCTGGCCCTCGATTGTAAAGCCGGCGGGCATGTTCAGGTTCTCGCGACGCAGCGCCCCCTCGACCTGAGAGATCGGAAGGTTGTGTGCCTTCAGCCGCTCCCAGTCCACCTCCACGAGTATCTCCCGCTGCAGGCCGCCGTAGATGTTGGCGGCCGCCACCCCCGGGAGCTTCTCGAGCTCGGGCTTGATCACGTCGTCAGCCAGCTCGCGCAGCTTCAGCAGGTCTGCCAGCCCGGTCACGTCCAGCGTCATGACCGGCAGCATCGTCTGGGGGTCGATCTTCATGATGATCGGCCTGCCCACGTCCTCGGGCAGCCGCTCAATGACCGGATCCACCTTCTCGCGCGTGTCGAAGGCGGCCCAGTCCATGTCCTTGCCCCAGTCGAACTCGATGATCACCACCGAGATGTCCTGCTGGGAGATGGAGCGGATGCTCTCCAGGTCCTCGACGACCGCCGCCGCCTGCTCGATCGGTTTGGTGACGAACTCCTCCACCTCAGCGGGGGAGGCGCCGGGATAGGTGGTCAGCACTGCCACCACGGGGAAGCTGATGTCGGGCAACAGGTCCACCGGCAACTGGATGAAGGCGATGACTCCCAGCACCAGAACCGCGAGCACGCACATGGCGATGGTGACGGGCCGCCGTATCGAGAATCGTGCGGGACTCATCGTGCCGCACCACCGCCTGAGGTCCGCACCCGCACGCTGTCGCCGTCGCTGAGCTGGCGCTGTCCCTCTATGACCACCTCATCGCCTGGGCTGACGCCCGAGACGATCTCGACCCGTCTCTGGTCCATCAGGCCGGTTCTCACCGGAGTGCGCCGGACCCGGTCGCCCTCCACGACGAACACGAAGGTGTCGTCGTCCTCTACTACCAGCGCGTCCCTGTCCAGCAGGACGGTGTCGGACTGCCGTTCCACGACCACGGTGGCGCGACCGAACATCCCCGTGTGCACCGGCGCGCCCGCCGGCGTGAAGCGCACTCGGGCCGAGCCGCTTCTGCTCTCGGTCGCCACCGCGGGGTTCACCGCCGCGACCGTGCCGTCGAAGACCATGTCTGGCAGCGCATCCAGCGTGACGGTGGCATGCTGACCGACGTGCAGCTCCTTGACGTCGGCCTCGCTGACGCTCACCTCGACGTAGACCAGCTCGTTGTTGACGATCGTCAGCAGCGGGACTCCGGGTGACGCCGCCTCGCCGGGGTCCACCAGCCGTCGCGAGATGGTTCCCGATGCCGGCGCGACCACCGTGTGCTTGCTCAGTTGGGTCGCCACCACGTCGTGGGCTGCCTGCGCCTGGCGCACTGACGCCGCCGCCGCCTCAGCCTGGCTCCGCTGCAGGTCAACCTGCTGCCGGTCGGCTATGGCGGAGCGGAGCTGCTGCTCGGCCTGCTGGACCGCCTTCTCGGCCACCTCCACCTCCCGCTGAGCCATCTCGATCTGGTCCCGCCCGGCCTCGGCCAGTCGCACCCGCTCCTGCGCGGTCTGAACGGCGATCTCGGCCAGCCGAACTTCCTCCGTGCGCGCCCCCTCCTCGACCAGACTCAGCGCCTCCAGCGCCTGAGTATGCTGCTGCTGCGCCACCTCATACTCGGTCCGGATCTGATCCATCTGGTGCTGGGAGATGACGCCCTCGTCGAGAAGGCGGTTGTGGCGCTGGAAGGTCTGCTCGGCGAGCTTGAGACGGGACTCGGCCTGCTTGACCTGCGCCCGGGCCTGCCTCAGCTCCTGCTCCCGCGCCCCGGCCTTGATCTCCTCCAGCCTGGTCTCGGCGCTCTGAAGGCCCTGTCGGGCCTGCTCGATCTCGGAGTTGACGC
>JAYENL010000267.1:0-4889 GCA_034722055.1 Armatimonadota bacterium | reverse complement strand
AGGAGCGGTAGCGACTGACCGCGCAGGTTCCACCCCCGGCCCACTGGAGACCTTCGGTCTCACGGGCTTCCAGCCCGACCATCAGCGCAGGCGCCCCCGCCTGCGCGCCGTTTAGGCCCTGGGAGAGCTACGTGCCGGGCGGAGATGCTTTGCATCTCAGGTGGAACCTTAGGAGGCCTTTGGTCTCGCCTGTTCGCGACGCTCACAGGCCTCACCGGCCGCTGCGCGCCCGGCGACCCCTCCACCAGGCACGCCCCGCATCTCCAGCGCAACCAAGCCCCGAGTGTGCTCGTCGCCAACCTACGCGGAATGGCGCAAGTCAGTACTGGCGCTCCGGGCCGCGGCGAACCAAAGATGGCAGAGTCGGACCGAGGTTCCGCCGGCGCTCAGGGCACCTCCCACACCAGCAGCGTGGTATCCTGGCTGGCGGACACCAGGTGCCGCCCGTCGGGCGTCAGCGCCAGGTCGAGGACGGAGGCGGCGGGCCGCTCAGCGGGGCCGTCTGCTGGCCTGTGGACGGGTCCCAGCAGGTGATGGCATCGCCGCCGCCGACGAACACGCGACCCGTCTCGCCCGCGGCTGCCGGCCAGCGTCACGCCCTCCGGGATTGCCAGCGTCCCATACTCGGTGAGGTCAATCTCCACCCCGTCCGGCACGTAGATGACCTGGCCCGGCTGCGCCTGCTGCAGGGCCGCGACCAGCCCCTCGGCCGTGGTGGCGGTGACGTCTCCCCCGTCGAGGATGCGGCTGTAGCCCTCGCCGCCGCCGACGGGGTCTCCGGTCGGATTCGCCTCACAGCCGAAGGTCTCCTCGGCGTCAGCCGTCACTGCCGTCGCCAGCAGCAGCGCCATCAGCATCGCTACACACCAGCCTGTCTGCTGCATCCCTGCCGTCACCGCTCTCACCACTTCCTGCTGAGCGTGGCGCTACCGGGCACTTCCCGACAGGCAGGCGGGCGCCCTGCAATTGCGCTGGACGATATTGTCGGCATGCCAGCGCAGGCTCGCGTGGAGTCCTCCGGCGCGAAGCCTGCCCCAGCGAGAACCCGTTGCCTGCGTCGCAGGTGAAACACTGCCCGAACAGGTCTCAAGCGAGCGGCCAGCGAACCGGGACCAGCGGACCGGAGGATACGGCTCCGCGCGGCATCACGCGCTCGCTCCGCAGACAACGACGTCGCGAGCGAGGCATCACCGGGAGGTCATCATGGTCAAGCTCGGCATGGTCGGGAAGGTGTTGATCCACAACTACCCCTACGGGGCCTACTTCAACGGCACCGACGCCGAGGCCCTCGAGGAGCGCTGCACAAAGCGATGGATGCTGGAGCTCATCCGCAGTCGCTTCCCCGAGCCCGCCGCGGGCGGCTCGCGCATCACGCACGTCTGGGCCGGGGAGCGTGAGGAGGCGGAGGCGATTGCTGCTGGCTGCCTGATCGAGAACGTGTGCGACACCCCGGAGGAGGTCATCGAGAGCGTGGATGGCGTGCTGGTGCTGGATGAGGACGCGGACTTCCGCGCCGATACGGTGGAGCGGTCCCTGACCGCCGGGAAATCGGTCTACGTTGACAAGACTCCCGCTATGGACCCGGCCAGGACGCGCGAGCTGGTGTCGATGGCGGTGGACAGGGACCTGCGCCTGGCCGCCTGGTCGCAGCTTCTGTTCGCTCCGGAGGCGGAGACGCTTCAGGACCTGGGGGGCGGGTCCGCGCTGGTGACCTTCAACCTCAGCCCAGACATCGTGGACAAGTACGGCATCCACCTGGTGTGCAGCGCCTTCGCGGCCTTCGGGTGCGATCCTGTGCACATGGCGACGGTGGCGAACGGTCCCGGTGGTCCCCCCATGATGGTGCTCAGCTACCGGGACGGCAAAGACGTGGTCCTCCGCGCCGGCAGCGACCTCCCGCCGCGCGGCAGCATCAGCTACGTGGGCAAGGAGGGCGGCTCCGTGGTCGTCATGCTGGAGGACATGGCGGCGATGTTCGACGGCTCCGCCGCGGCGCTGGCGCGCATGTTCGAGGAGGCCGTCTGGCCCGTTCCGCCGGAGGCGATCGTGCGCATGACCGAAGCAGTTGACTGCCTCTGTGGGTAGTGGCGAGTTCTCAGGCGGGGCACAGTCCGTGCCCTACATGCTTTTCCCGCGTAGATCAGCCTGCGCCGGCCGTTTTCAGGCGCGGCACAGGTCCGCGCCCTACAACGCGGCCTCGTTCCCTCAGGCCTCGATCTCGTCCAGCGCCACCTCCCTGCCGCCCTCGTCCCGGCTGCGGATGCCCGCGATGATGATGCGCATGAGCTCCTCGGTCTCCGCGAACGGGAAGGGCAGCTCGCCCGAGCGCAGGTACTCCACGAACGCCTGGAGCTGCGACTTGAAGGCGTAGAAGGTGTCCATGCTGGAGAGCTGATCGTAGTCCTCGGTCCCGCAGATCATCAGCACGCCGAAGGCGCCGTAGAGGTCCGTGATGGTGGCGATGACCACGTCCGCGCCGCACTCATGCCTCAGGTGGACGATGTTGCGCTCCTCGCTGCCGGTGTTGCGGACGCTCAGAAAGCCCGGCCCAACTATGGGGTAGACGGCCTCCAGGGCGTGGATGCCGTAGCGCTCCCAGGTCTTGGCCATGGTGATGGTGATGTAGCGCAGGGAGCCGAGGTTGTTGGTGGAGATCCGATACGGCATGATCTCCTTGGAGTAGCGCAGGGCGCTGGATGACATGATCTTCGCCCCCCCGGCTCGCCACTGCTTGAAGGTCGCCAGGTCCTCGGCGTTGTCCACCAGGGGCTTGTCCACGAACACCGGCAGCCCCGCCTCGATGAACGGCCGGCAGCGGTCCACGTGCTCGTGGCCGATGTCCGTGGCGATGATGGCCGCGTCCACCTCGCCGATGACGTCCTCCGGGCTGTCCACCACGTTGGGGATCAGCGAGGCCCTGGAGACGTGCTCGGCGTCGGCGGGGTCATCGGTCCAGATGTGCGTGACCCTGGCCCCCTCGATCTGCAGTGTTTCTTTCGGCTCCTTGCCCAGGTACTCCGGGATGACCGGGTAGGGGCACTCGGCCATGACCTCCTCGTCATAGCCGTTGAAGATCGCGCTCCAGGAGTAGGGATGCCCGTTGCCCTCGACCATCCCCAGCATCGCCAGGCGTATGTCGTCCGGCCGTTCAACGAGTGCTGACATGATCTCACCTCCGCGGCTACCAGGCCGTCCAGCCGCCGTCAACCACCAGGTTCGCGCCCGTCATGTACCGCGATGCGTCGGAGGCCAGGAAGACGATGGGCCCCTTTACATCCTCACCGCCGGCCATCCGCCCCATGGGTGTGCGCAGGCGATAGCCCTCCAGGAAGTGCTCGTCGTGGCTCTCCTCGCGCAGCCCGCCCAGCGAGAGGCAGTTGGCGCGGATGTTGTCGTCGGCGAGGATGGTGGCGAGCTGCTTCGTCCACGCGATCACCCCGCCCTTCTGCAGCGGGTAGTCCATCGACAGCGCCCTCTCGGGGTCCTTGTAGATGGTCGGGTACTGCCCGCCCATGCCGTAGATGGAGCTGATGGTGATGATGTTGCCGCCCCCGGCGGCCCGCATCTCCTCCACCACCCGGCGCGTCAGCAGCGCCCAGCCGATGATATTGACGTCGAAGGACCCGTGCAGCTCCTCGCGGGTGATGGCGCCGAAGGCCGCCGGCGGCAACGTCCGGGCGTTGTTGACCAGCACGTCGATCCGCCCGTGGTCGGCCATCACGGCCTGCACGAGCTGCTCGATGGACTCGTCATCCGCCAGCTCCAGGGCGTAGCCA
The DNA here is from genome assembly GCA_034722055.1 of Armatimonadota bacterium. Lineage (GTDB taxonomy): Bacteria > Armatimonadota > Zipacnadia > Zipacnadales > UBA5352 > JAYENL01. The sequence continues at coordinate 1,113 of JAYENL010000267.1, read as the reverse complement.
TGGGCCTCGTAGCCTCGCTGGCGGATCTCCTCGGCGCGCTGATCCGCCCGCTCCTGGGAGCGTGAGGTGAGGCAGACCGTCCCATGTGCTTCCGCCAGGCCGTCGCAGAAGGCGCTGCCGTAGCGCCGGGTGCCGCCGGTGACGATGACGACCGTGCCGTCCAGCGAGAACATCTCGGGAGTGGTCATGTCCTCCGTCTCCTTCGTGGGGATCGGCGGGCCTCAGTCCTCCTCGCCGATGGTGATGATGCGGCCCTCCTGCATGGAGCGCTTCGCCGCCAACAGCACCCGCAGGTTCTCGGCCGCTTCCGCGATGGTGGTGACCGGCGCCGCCCGGCCCTCGATCCCGGCCAGCACGTCCTGGGCCTGCTGCATGAAGGGCCGGTCGCGCGTGGTCGTCGTCCGGCACAGCTCCCCCCACTCGTTCTCATCGCTCTCGCACCGGGTGATCACGAAGTCGCTGGGGTCCCAGAAGTAGCGCAGATTCGCCTCGGTGCCCATCAGCTCGACCTCGAAGATATTCGGCTTCTGGAACTGGTTGGTGAGGAAGTGCACCAGCGCGTCGTTGTGGGTGAAGCGAGTCGCGATCAGCGAGGAGTCCTCGACCTCAACGCCCGTCAGCGCCAGCCGGTCATACAGCGCCACCACCTGCACCACGTGGCCGAAGATCCACTGCGCCAGGTTCAGCGAATGGGTGAAGGCATCCATGATGCAGCCGCCGCCGGTCTCCGGGCGCGCGTAGTAGATGTCGCGGTAGTCGGGGCGGTACCTGGGGTACTCCTGTCCGGAGTGGAAGCGTCCCATCTTCAGCTCGCCGACGGCGCCGCCCACCGCCAGCCGGCGCAGCTCCTGCACCGAGGTGTCGCTGCGCCGCACGAAGCCCACCGTGGCGTAGAGGTCCCGCTCCTCCACCGCCGCGATCAGCTCATCGACCCCGTCCATGCTCGTCGAGAGGGGCTTCTCCAGCAGAAAGGGCAATCCCGCCTCCGCGCACCTGAGCGCCATCTGCACGTGCAGGTGCGCCGGAACCGCGATCACCGCCGCATCGTACTCATCCAGCGGCACCTCCTCGAAGGCCGCGAAGGTCTCGGCGATCTGGTATCGCTCGGATAAC
>JAYENL010000266.1:13989-22338 GCA_034722055.1 Armatimonadota bacterium | reverse complement strand
GAGGGACAATAGGCCGTGGCCGCGTGCGCATCGGGCCCACCTCCTGCTGCGAAGTGCTGTTGTAAGGTATCGTGCGGCGGCCGGCGGCTCGGCGCTTGCATGGTGGCATGCGCATATTCAGACCACGCCCAGACCCTCACGCCTGGTCTGGAACTGAAGTCCGGGCGCAACCAGTACGCATCCCGCCAAGTATAGAGAGCCAGCCCGCCTCCGTCAAGTGGCGCAGCAGGCAGATTCCACCGCTGCAGGGCGTCCGACGGGAGCGCGTGGCCCTCGCCAGGGATGATGCTGTCGCAGGTGGACGCAGCTTGAAGCGACGGTCCGTGGAATGCCATCAGCATTCGCGGGGGTCGCGGCTCGCCTCGTGCCTCGCGCCAAGGGCGGCATCGCCGCGATTTGACAGCGCCTATCAACGGGGCATAGAATGCGGCTCGTAGCGTTGATGGTGGTGGCGCAGGCAGTTCCCCCGCTTGCGGGTATGATGGCATGGGCCGCATGTGATGACGCCTGAGACGATGACAGGTCGTGCGGCGCCATTGTGAGCGAGGGCAGGAGACTGTGGGGATGATGATGCGCAGGAAGAGAGAATGCGCGGCTCTGGTGATCAGCGCCGGTCTGCTGATCGGTGTGGCGGGGCCGTGCCATGCTCGAGGACGGTGCCCACCCAGCGCACAGAGGGGCAGACGACCAGAGCGAGAGCAATTGTGATGACATTGTGAGCAAGGCAGTCTGGCGTAGGTCGCAGCATTGGTAGTGAAGTAGCCTGCCAACTGCAGCATTTTGCGGCCTACAGGAGAGATCCGAGTGCAGCGCCTTCTGCATGGACGACTGCCCCGCGGCTGATGCGAGATGAGGAAAGGGAGATAGATGCTCCGCGCTACACGGATTGGACTGAGTGCGGGCGTTACGGCTGGTCTGGTCATCGGCGGACGAGAGGTGGCTCTGATGGATCAGCAGCGCCAGTGGTTCTCTGAACCTCTCAGCTACCTGCCGTGGCCGAGTCTGACACTTGTGGTCTATGCCGCCCTTGGAGCCGCCTCCGGGGCCGCCCTCGCTGTGGTGCTTGCCGCGTTGCTCAGAGGACGAGATGGCAACGGCTTCGCTACGGCCACCTGGCTGGGGCCCCTTGCGGCGGGCGGTCTCATGGTGGTCGTCACTGGATTGCGTGACGACGGGGCCATGGCTGGGTTGCCGGAGTTGCTGTCCGTCGTTCTCATTACGCTGGGAGGGCTGCTTGCTCTCCGCGACCGGCTTGGCAAGACCTCGTTCGGCACGTGGTTGGCTGTAGTCCTGGGTGTCCTTGTGGGGGCCATCGTCTTCTTCTCCGCCGCAGATCAGGTATCGGTGGCCGAAGGCTGGTGGCTGATTCCCGCTGGAGCGTATATCGGATCCGTTGTGATGGCCGCTGCGCTCGGCTGGGGTGCGTACGGGCTGGTGATGTGGATGGATGCTCGTCTCGGAGCTCGCGTTGGCGGCAACGCCTTCTCCTACGGGCTCGTTGCGGTATTGAGCGCCCCGATCCTGGTCCTGGCCGCGATGGGGGCGTTTCAGCTTGGCGGATCGAGCCACGGGCATGCTGCGATAGGCCAAGGGCACGCAGCGGTGGCAGCGGGGCACCGCTCGCGGCCCAACGTCATCCTCATCAGCGTCGATACGCTGCGCCCCGACTTTGTCGGCTACAATGGTGGCCCTGCGCGGACGCCGAATCTCGACGCGCTTGCCGAGCGGAGCTATATCTTCGACAACGCCTACTCGGTCGCGCCATGGACGCGCCCGTCGTTCGCTTCGTTGTTCAGCAGCATGTACCCTTCGGAGATGGGCGTTGCGAGAGCGCGCGGATACACCGGCTTCGGGACCAACACGATCCCATACGAGTGGCTCGAGAAGCCACACTTGCTGGCGGAACTACTGCATTCCGCGGGGTACGACACTTCTGCTGTCGTCACAAATGCAAACCTCACTGGCTCCGCCAACGCGGATCAAGGCTTCGATGACTTCTATCACTGCTCTCACTTCGAGGGCACAAGTAGAGCATCGATGCTGGCTGTCCGCAGGATGTTGGAGGGCCTCTGGTCCCCCAGGCCCCGGAAGGAAGCATATCTCGCGCTGGAGAGAGCCGAACGAGTATGTTCTGCGGCCAGGAGATCGATCTTATCTGCGCGCCAACGCCCTCTCCTGTTTTGGGTCCACTGCATGGATCCGCACCAACCGTATGATCCCCCGACTCTACCGGACGATCGCAAGGCGCTCGTCCGCGACCTCGGAGCTACCGCAGGTGGGCGATCCGATGCTTCTCCGATGGAGAGAGACCGCTTCGTCGCTGCCTACACCGCAGAGATCGAGTACTGGGATCGGTGGTTCCGACAGGTAGTCACTGCCCTGGATCAGCAAGACCTGTTGGACGAAAGCGTCATCATCGTCTGGAGCGATCACGGAGAGGAGTTCTGGGAACACGGCGGCTGGGAGCACGGGCACACTCTGTTCGATGAAGTCGTCAAGGTCCCGATGCTCATTCACCTGCCGGGACAGAGCGTATCGAGGCGTGTCTCAGATTCCGTCAGTCTCTTGGACGTAGCGCCCACTATTCTGGACCTGTGCGACGTCCCGCTATCCGAGGACATGCGAGGAAGATCGCTTGTGCCTCTCATGCAGCCAGACGAAGCGGAGGTCGGCCCGATGAGCGTCTTCCTCGAGGGCTGCTGTTACGGCGGGATACGCAAGGGTCTGCTCCGGGATCACCACAAGCTCATCTACGACGTGTACCAGGATCAGTTCAGCCTGTATGACCTGGAGGCCGACCCTGGTGAGCAGCACAACATCTATGCAATGCCTCAGGCCCGCGGCAACATCGCTGAGATGGAGCGCGATCTGCGGCAGTGGACCGAGCAGTCTCTCGCCATGATGGAGGCCCACGTGGCCGAAGGCGGCGCAGCGGATGTCTCGCCCGAGATCCGACAGCAGCTCAAGGACATGGGCTATATCCAGTAGCAGTTCCATGCGGCCAGGTCGAACCGAGCACTGTCGATAGAACGTGAGTTTGATGACGCCTGAGACGATGACAGGTCGTGCGGCGCCATTGTGAGCGAGGGCAGGAGACTGTGGGGATGATGATGCGCAGGAAGAGAGAATGCGCGGCTCTGGTGATCAGCGCCGGTCTGCTGATCGGTGTGGCGGGGCCGTGCCATGCCTACATCGGCCCCGGGGCGGGGATGGTCTTTCTGTCCTCCTTCCTGGCCATTATCCTGGCATTCGTGATGGCGTTCGTGCTCATCGCTCTGGGTCTGTTCCGGTGGCTACTGGGGCTGTTCCGGAGACAGAAGAGGCGCGCGGGGGCGAAGGTGCGGCGGGTCGTGGTCATCGGGATGGACGGCATGTCGCCGCCCATCATGGACCGGCTGATGGAGGAGGGTCGCCTGCCCAACTTCAGGGCGCTCGCGGACCAGGGGACCTACCGGCGGCTGCGCACCACCTGTCCCCCACTCTCCCCCGTGGCGTGGTCCACCTTCGCCACGGGCAGCAATCCGGGCAAGCACGGGATCTTCGACTTCCTGCGGCGCAACCCGTTCAGCTATCAGCTCGAGCTGTCCTCGACCCGGACGCGCCAGCGGCCGCGCAACGTGGGCGTCGGCCCCCTGAAGGTGCAGCGGAGCGCTACTTCGGTGGAGCTGGAGCAGAAGGGGAAGGCCTTCTGGGAGGTGCTGGGCGAGAACGGGGTCTTCAGCGCGGCGATACGCGTGCCTATCAGCTACCCGCCGCCGCAGTTCAACGGCGTGGCCCTGGCGGGGATGTGTGCGCCGGACCTGCTGGGCACGCAGGGCACCTTCGCGTACTACACGACCGAGGCCGATGAGATCGCCACTTATGAGAGCGGCCTGGCGTCGCTGCTGGAGCGCGACGGCAACGGGCGACTGAGGGGAGAGATCCGCGGGCCCGAGCGTCCCGGCGCGGAGGATGGCGAGCCGCTGACGATCCCCTTCGAGCTGCGCCTCAACAGACAGGCCGACGGCGCGACGCTCACGCTGCAGGCCGAGCGGGTGGAGCTGTCGATCGGCGAGTACACCGACTGGGTACCGGTGAGCTTCCGAGCGGGCACGTTCCGCAGGGCGCGGGGCATCACGCGCTTCCTGCTGCTGGAGGCGGGCGAGCGGGTGCGCCTGTATCAGCTTCCGCTGAACATCGACCCGGCCAGCCCCAGCATGCCCATCGCCTCGCCCCTGATCTTCTCCTCGTATCTGGCGCGGGCGCACGGGAGCTTCGCGACGCTGGGCCTAGCTGAGGACACCTGGGGGCTCAACGAGGGGATCCTGCCCGACGACGCCTTCATCGAGCAGTGTTACATCTTCCACCGGGAGCGCCGGAAGCTGCTGTTCGACATGCTGGACAAGGTCCGTGAGGGTGCGGTGGTGCTGGTCTTCGACATCACCGACCGCATGCAGCACATGTTCCTGGGGCGCGACGGCCACGGGGCGGATCCGGCCGAGGCGCCGGAGGTCGTGGAGCGCGTCTACGAGGACATGGACGAGCTGCTGGGGCTGATCCGGAAGCGGCTGGACGACGAGACGGTGCTCTTCGTGATGTCCGACCACGGGTTCGGCCGATTCGCTCGGTGCGTGGACCTCAACCGCTGGCTGCACGACGAGGGCTACCTGGCGGTGGATGAGGAGGGTGCGATCGACTGGCCCAAGACGCGGGCCTACGCCATGGGCCTGGCGGGCATCTACATCAACCTCGCTGGCCGGGAGGCGGAGGGGATCGTGCAGCCCGAGGCAGCCCAGGCGCTCAAGGAGGAGCTCGCGGAGCGGCTGATGGCGGCGGAGGACCCGGAGACGGGAGAGACGCCTATCCAGCGGGCGTTCGACTCCCAGGAGGTCTACAGCGGCCCCTTCGCCGAGAATGCGCCGGACCTGATCATCGGCTACAGGCGCGGCTATCGGGTCTCCTGGGAGTCGGCGGGGGGGGACGTCGGCGAGCGGGCGTTCTGCCCCAATCCGCGACCGTGGGCCGCCGACCACTGCCTCCACCCGGCCGAGGTTCCGGGCGTGCTTTTCTGCAGCCACGAGATCGACGCCGAGGACATCTGGATCGGGGACATCGGACCGACGGTGCTGGGGCTGTTCGGGATCGAGAAGCCGTCCATCATGGACGGCTGGCAGCTTGACGTGGCAGTGGGCGAGCCTGGCGAGGGTACAGAAGCGACTGACGAACCAGAGGCGGTGGGAGCCTCATGAGCGACACGGGCGGTCTGAGCAGGCGGCAGTTTTTGCGCATCGCGGGCCTGGGGGCCGGCGCATGCGCGCTGGGGGCCGCGGGGCTGGGCGGGTGCTCGCGGAGCGTGCCGCGGGCGCCGGTGGCGTCGCGGAAGGCGCTTATCCTGGGCTTCGACGGGCTGGACCCGGGCCTGGTGCGGACGTGGATGAAGGCCGGGCATCTGCCGAACCTCGAGAAGCTGGCGAAGATGGGCAGCTTTAGGGCCCTGCGCTCGAGCATGCCGCCGCAGAGCCCGGTGGCGTGGTCGAACTTCATCACCGGCATGGACCCCGGCGGGCACGGCATCTTCGACTTCATCCACCGCGATCCGGCCAGCTACGGCCCCTACCTCTCCACCTCCTCGACCAGCGCCGCACGACGGATCCTGCGTCTGGGCGACCTCCGCCTGCCGCTGGAGGCGCCGGAGGTCACGCTCCATCGCAAAGGCCCGGCCTTCTGGAACGTGCTTGCCGAGCACGGCGTGCCGGCCACCGTCTACAAGATCCCGTCGAACTTCCCGCCCGAGCCCTCCAGGCAGCGAACCATCTCGGATCTGGGGACGCCGGACCTGCAGGGCTCCTACGGCCACTTCTCGTACTTCACCGAGGAGCCGGCGGACCGCTACGGGGACGTCTCCGGGGGCAGCGTCTATCACGTCAATCTGAGCGACGGCGCCGCGGATGCCACGCTGGTGGGGCCGGAGAACGCCTTCCGCGCCTCGCAGGAGCGGGCGGATGTGCCCTTCCGCATCTACGTGGATCGCGACAACCCCGTGGCCCGCGTGGACATCCAGGATTACCGGGTGCTGCTGCAGGAGGGCGAGTGGTCGGACTGGCTGCGGCTGCGCTTCAACTTCGTGACCGGCCTTGCGGGCGCGTCCGGGATCTGCCGGATGTTCCTGAAGTCCGCACACCCGCTGGAGCTTTACATCTCGCCGGTGAACATCGACCCGGCCGATCCGGCCATGCCCATCAGCACGCCCGACGACTACGCGGCGGAGCTGGAGAACGCTGTCGGCACCTTCTACACTCAGGGCATGGCGGAGGACACCAAGGCCCTCTCCCAGGGCATCTTCACCGACGGCGAGTTCATCGAGCAGGCCCGGGACGTGCACCGGGAGCGCGTGAGGGCCTTCGAGTTTGAGCTGGATCGCTTCCAGGACGGCGTGCTGTTCGCCTACTTCTCCGGCTCGGACCTGGTGGTGCACATGTTCTACCGCACCATCGATCCGAAGAGCCCCCTCTACTCCCCGGAGCTGGCGGAGAAGCAGGGGGAGGCTATCCTGGACGTCTACCGCGAGCTGGACCGCGTGCTGGGAACGGGCATGGATGCGGTCGGGGATGACGCGCTGGTCATGGTGATGTCCGACCACGGCTTCTCGCCCTACCGACGCAGCTTTGACCTCAACCGATGGCTGCGGGAGAGCGGCTACCTGACGGTGGACGCGGGCGAGGGTCCGGCGCTGGACCGGGCGGACTGGGCGCGCTCCAAGGCCTACGCCATGGGGTTCAACGGCCTTTACGTGAATGAGGTGGGGCGCGAGGCCGAGGGGTCGGTGCCGCCCGGGCCGGCGAAGGAGAAGCTGGTGGAGGAGATCGCGGCGGAGCTGGCCGAGGTGCGCGACCCGGCGACGGGTGAGCGCATCCTCCGCCGTGTCTTCAACACCGAGCGGCAGTACGCCGACCGCCCGCCGGAGGAGGTCACGCCGGACCTGGTGCTGGGCTACGAGCGGGGCTACCGCGGATCGTGGGAGAGCGCGATCGGGGAGATGGCCTCCGAGATCCACGCGGACAACACCGACAAGTGGAGCGGCGACCACTGCATGGACACCGAGGCCGTCTACGGGTCTCTGCTGTGCAACCGGGAGATCCGCGACGAGGAGCCGGCGCTGATCGATCTGGCGCCGACCATCCTGGCGCACTACGACGTCACCCCGCCGGGGAACATGCGCGGGGAGCCGATCCTGCACAGCACCTGAGCGAGACGATGATGACACCATGAGCGCCATCGCATACTGGCTGAGGACCGCGGCCGGCTGGCTGGTGAGCGCCCTGATGTCGCCAGGGCCCACGGCCGGGCTGGTGGTGGTCTCTGCGCTCACCGGCGTGGCGGTGATGGCGGCCTTCAAGTACACCGCCGACCGGCGGGCGTTGCGGCGCGCCAAGGACGCTATCCAGGCGGCGCTGCTGGGCATCGTGCTCTTCCGCCACGACACCCGGGTGATGTTCGCCGAGGAGTGGCGGCTGGTGCGCGGGGCGCTGGAGTACATGGTGGCCGGCCTGCGGCCGCTGGCGGCCGTCATCATCCCCATGGTCGCCATCTTCGCGCAGCTCGAGCTCTACTGCGGCTGGCAGCCCATCCCGGTAGGCGAGAGTGCGCTGGTGACCGTGCAGGTGACCGATGACGGGCTCGGCGACCTGTTCCAGGCTGAGCTGTCCGGCAACGCCGTGGAGGTGGAGACGCCGGCGCTGCGTATCCCGGCCACAGGCGAGGTCTGCTGGCGCATCCGCGCCGACCAGCCGGGCGAGCACACGCTGACGCTTGACCTCGGCGGGACGCGCATCGAGAAATCCGTGGTCGCCGGGATGGAGGGACGCGCGGTGCGGCTCTCTCCACATCGAGTGCGCTCGGGCGCCGCGGAGATGCTCTTCGGCAGCGGCGAGGCGCCCCTGCCCGCCGACGCCAACGCGCAGCGCATCGAGGTGGAGTACCCTCATGCGCTCGTTGCCGTGGGCCCGATTAGAATGCACTGGATCTGGGCGACGCTGATTCTGGCGACCATCGCGGCGCTGATCGTGAAGCCCATTCTGAGGGTCGAGATCTGAGACAACCGGGCGGACAGGGAAGCCCGCCCCTCCAAACGGCACGACAGACGCCGTCGGAGGGGCCGTCCTGAGGAGGGCTCTCGAGCCCGACGAAGCCGGCCCACGTCGGGGCATCGACAGGGCCGACTTCGCGCGCTCCTGAGGAGCGCCCTCGAGCCCGACGAAGCCGGCCCACGTTGGGGCATCGACAGGGCCGACTTCGCGCGCTCCTGAGGAGCGCCCTCAGGCGGCCCCTCCGCTGCGCGCGCCGATTCCCATGCGATCAACCGCCAACGAC